>USEQ01000108.1 GCA_900553655.1 uncultured Slackia sp.
ATGCTTCGGTGGGAAGCTGTACGCTGCCCAGAGAGCGCATTTTCTTTTTGCCCTCTTTCTGCTTTTCCAGCAGCTTCTTTTTGCGGGTGATGTCGCCGCCGTAGCATTTGGCGAGCACGTCCTTACGCAGCGCCTTGACGGTTTCGCGGGCGATGACCTTGCCGCCGATGGCGGCCTGGATGGGCACCTCAAAGAGCTGGCGGGGGATGTTGTCCCGCAGGTTTTCGCAGATGCGCCGCGCGCGCGGATAGGCCTTGTCGGCGTGGGCGATGAAGGAGAGCGCGTCGATCGGCTTGCCCGAAAGCAGGATGTCGAGCTTCTGCAGCGCGCCCGGCTTGTAGCCCAGGTACTCGTAATCGAGGCTAGCGTAGCCTTTCGTGCGGCTTTTGAGCTGGTCGAAGTAGTCCAAAATCAGCTCGGACGACGGAATCTCCCATATCATCTCCACCGTGGTGGTGGACAGGTAGTTCATGGTCTTGAACGTTCCGCGATGTGCGACGGTGAGGTCCATGACCGCGCCAACGTAGTCGGGCGGAATCATGATGGTCGCCTTCAGGTACGGCTCCTCAACATGGTCGATATGCGAAGGGTCCGGCATGTCCTGAGGAGAATGAAGGCTCACCATGTCGCCGTTGGTCTTGTACACGTGGTACTCCACGCTCGGAGCGGTAGCAATCAGGTCGAGCCCGAATTCGCGCTCGAGGCGCTCCTTGATGACCTCCATGTGAAGCAGTCCCAAGAATCCCACGCGGAACCCGAAGCCGAGCGCATGACTGTTCTCCGCCTCCCAGATAAGCGCGGGGTCATTGAGGGAAAGCTTCTCCAGCGCCTCCTTCAAGGGCTCGTACTGGTCTCCGTCGATCGGGAACAAACCCGTGTAGACCATGGGCTTGGCCTCGCGATAGCCCGGAAGCGGCTCCTCGACGCCTCCGACCTTGGAGGTGATCGTATCGCCCACGCGGACCTGCGACACGTCTTTCAGGCCGGTGACCAGATATCCTACCTCGCCGACCGAAAGCTCGGGAAGCGCGATTTCGGCAGGACGGCGCGCGCCCACTTCTTCGACCTGCATCTCGGTTTTCGCGTTGACCAGACGAACCGCGTCTCCCTTTTTTATCGAGCCGTCAACGACGCGAATCAAGGCGACGACGCCGCGATAGGCATCGAAGTAGGAATCGAAGATGAGCGCGCGCAAAGGAGCCTGTGGATCGCCTTCGGGAGAAGGAATCATATGGACCACGGCCTCGAGGAGGTCGGGGATGCCCACGCCGGTCTTGCCGCTGGCGAGGATGGCATCGTCTGCGGGGATGGCGAGGCCGTCTTCGATTTCCTCCTTCACGCGCTCGGGCTCGGCGGCGGGAAGGTCGATCTTGTTGATCAGCGGGATGATCTCGAGGTCGGCGTTCATCGCCATCATGGCGTTCGCGACCGTCTGCGCCTCCACGCCCTGGGTGGCGTCCACCACGAGCACGGCGCCCTCGCATGCCGCGAGGCTGCGGCTGACCTCGTAGGTGAAGTCAACATGGCCCGGCGTGTCAATCAGGTTGAATTGATACTTCTGGCCGTCGTCGGACGTATAGTCCACGCGCACGGCCTGGCTCTTGATCGTAATGCCGCGCTCTCGTTCGATATCCATGCTGTCGAGCAGCTGCTCGGTCATATCGCGCTTCGAGACCGTTCCCGTTAGTTCGAGAATGCGGTCGGAAAGCGTCGACTTGCCATGGTCGATATGGGCGATGATGCTGAAGTTTCTGATAAAGCGAGGATCGGTTGCCATGATGTCCTATACGTTCCTTCGATGTCACGCGAATAATTGAATAGAGTCTTTAAGGCGCGCATCCCGCGATGCGCACAGCGTATTGTATCGTTTCGGCGGCGAGGCGCGAAGACGAACAGCCCTTACGCCTCGGCGAGATGACGCTCGATGGCCTTTTTAAGCTCGTCGATGCCCAGCCCGCTTTCCGAAGAACATGCGACGACTTCTATCTCGGGACCAAAGGAAAGCTGCTTTCGCAGCGCGGCCTTCTGACGCATGATTTGCGATTTGCTCAGCTTGTCCGCCTTGGTGAGGACAATCATGAACGGCAGTTCCGCCTCTTTGAGGAATTCGACCATCTGCACGTCAAGCGACGTGGCAGGATGGCGAATATCGATTAAGGAGACCACGAGCGTGAAATTGCGGTCCTGATCGAAATAGCCGTTGATCATCTCGGCCCAACGCACCTTCTCGGACTTGGAGACCTGGGCGTATCCGTATCCCGGAAGGTCAACGAAATGAGAGTTTTCAGCATTGAAGAAATTGATGGTGGACGTCTTGCCCGGCTTCGAAGAAACCTTGGCCAGCTTCTTGCGATTGAACAGCTTGTTAAGCAAGGACGACTTGCCGACATTGGAACGGCCCACGAAGGCGACCTCGGGACGCGTCGAAGCCGGAAGCTGCCCCGACGTTCCGTAGGCGGCAGCAAAACTGACATTATGGTAATTCATCGGTTCTCCTGTCTTGGATTTCGCCTGCTATGGTACCCGATTCGATGCGGCCTTCCTCAAAAAACAGGAAACGGGCATGCCGCGATGCGAGCGAATCCGCCATCTTGCCTGGATGGCGCCGTATAAAAAGAGAGGCTCCGATTCCTCGGAGCCTCCTTCCCCTTAAAAGTGCGGAAATACCGCGAGATGCTTATTCAGCAGCCTCTTCTGCCTCTTCGGCAGCCTCGGCAGCAGCGGCCTCGGCAGCAGCCTTCGCCTTGGCCTCATGAGCAGCGGCCTCGGCCTTCAGGGTAGCCTCGCGGCGGACCGCCTTCTCCTTGGCAGCGGCCTCGTAGGCAGCCTGACGCTCGGCCTTCTTGGCAGCCTTCTTGGTGCCGCCCTTCACGACAGGCATCTTCTTCTCGCGCTTAGGAGCAGCGGCGATGTCTTCTGCGGTCACGACGGTGTTGGCGAGAGCCATGACGCCGCTCTTGCGGTTGGCGGCCTGGTTCTTGTGGATGACGCCCTTGGAAACAGCCTTGTCGAGCAGGCGGCATGCGTGCTGAGCAGCAACGTAAGCCTTGACGCCGTCCTTGGCTGCAACAGCCTCGCGGACCGCGCGGACAGCGGTCTTCAGCTCGGACTTGACTGCGCGGTTGCGCATACGAGCTTTCTCGGCGGTCAGGATACGCTTCTTCTGACTTTTAATGTTTGCCACAGTTCTTTCCTCCAGTTGCATTGGGGTGTAACGAACAGGCGGCGCCCGTTCGCTTCGCGGCCTTTTTGCCGCATGCTTGCACGTATATACGCCCTCATCGGCAGCGCCGAATCACCGAGCGCGACGGGCATGTGGACAAGGCCCGCATGGCGCACAAGCGACGATATACTTTATATGAAACAAGTCCCCACGTCAAAGGGAAGTTATGCAATTGGAAAAAATCCCAAGCATTTTGCATCAGGCACGAAGCGCATCGAGCAGCCACCGAAGAAACGTCTCATCCGGATCCGACCCGGTTTTCATCATGCGCTCGCATTCGCGGATGCTCGAGAACGCACGGCGCAGTTCGGAGGGCTTCCATCGCCTGGCCCAGCTCATATGGTTTTTCACACGCCACTCAGGCACTTTCAGCTGGGTCGCAAGGGCTTTCGTCCCGCTTTGTCCACGAGCCGCAAGCGAATGCGCCGTCACAAGCTCGCGCAAACGCGTCGCGCACATGCCAACGAGCGCATAAGGAGACGCGCTGTCCATCTTGGACAGAAGATCCACGCAGAGCCGCATGTCGCGGGCAGCGAAAGCATCCACGAACTCCCACGGCTTCACCTCGGCGGTGCGGCTCACCATGGCATCGACTTCCGCCACACCGAGGGGCCGCCCTCCCGCCGTATGGGAAAGAGCGAGCTTTTTCAACTCGGCATCCAAATGAACCGTATTCTCCCCCACCAGCTCGATCAAACGATGCGCCGCTGTGTCGTCGAGCGTGATGCCGTGCGTAACCGCCATGGCGCGAACGGTCTTGGGAAGCTCGTACTTCTTCATGGGCGCACAGTCGATGACTGCCTTCTTGCCCACAGCGGCAACAGCCTTGTACAGGCGCGTGTTCTTCGCGAGCTTGCGAGCCACAAGGCACAGCACCGTGCTTTGAGACGGCTCGGAAAGATACGCCACCAAAGCCTCGGCGTCGGATTTCTTCAGGGCATCGGCCGCATGGACCACCACAAGGCGTACATCGCTTGCAAAGGGAACGGTGTTGCAGGCGGAAACGATATCGTCGCCCGAGGCCGATTCCCCGTGAAAGACGTCGTGGTTGAAATCGATGTCTCCCAATTTCGCAATGCGGGCATGAAGGCGCTTCAGCACGGTCTCGCGCTTGAGTTCGTCTTCTCCGTTGATGAGATATGCGGGTAAAAGAGCGTTGGCATCAGTCATAGGAACAGTATAGCGCAGGCCGCCTCAAGGCTTCTGGGCGAACACCGAAACCCTATCGCCCTCGAACCGACAGGTCACGTCTCCCTGCGCGTCGGTGCGAAATACCTCGGCGCCCGATCCCTCGAATTCGCTCAAAGCCTCCTTGGAAGGATGCCCGTAGCGGTTGCCTTGGCCTGCGCTTATAAGCACGACCTGGGCTCCGGTTCTTTCCGCGAATCCTTCATCGACCCCGGCCTTGCTTCCATGATGTCCCGCCTTGAACACCTCCACCGCGCCGATGCACGCCTCGTCCATCATCGAGCGCACCTGGGCGGCCTCGGCATCCCCCGTCAGAAGGACGCTCGACTCGGGGCTGCCGTCCGCCTGGGCGTCGAACGAGACCAGAAGACAGAGGCTGTCCGCGTTGCCTCCCTCCTCTTCGAACGAATACGGCCAAACGACCGTGCACGTGAATTTTCCCACGCGCACCGTATCGCCCACGGTCACGCCTCGCACGCGCTCGCCCCCTACGGCGTCTCGAGCAGCAGACAGCAGCTGCACGCAATCATCGCAACCGCAGTCGAAGGTTTCGGAGGAAAGCAGCACCTCCCCGGCAATGTTTGCGGAAAGAACGCCGAGGCAGCCGCAGTGGTCGTCGTCATGATGGCTGATGGCGACGCCGTCAAGAGACGAGACCCCGTGCCGCGCAAGCGCCGAGAGCAGCCTCTGCTCCTGGTTTCCCGTGTCCACCAGCAAGCTGGCTCCTTCGCTTCGTATCAAAAACGCATCCCCCTGTCCCACATCGAGCATCACCACCTCGTCTTTCGCCGCATACGGCATTGCCACCAGATACGCCGCACCCCCGACA
>USEQ01000109.1 GCA_900553655.1 uncultured Slackia sp.
AGGCGGAAGTAGGGCTGATATGGCCGAAGCGATTGGCGCTGGGCGCAGCTATAGGGCAAGAGTCAGGCGGTAGAACGTGTAACGGATGTAGTTGTGGAGGATGTCATACTTACGCGTTGCCTCGCCGATGTCTTGATTGCAGAAATCCCACGGTTCGTCGAGCGCCAGATTGGCAAGCGTGCGAAGAAAATCGGGCCATGTTCCAAGATACCCGAAACGCTCGAGGGCTTTGCCGGGAATAACGCGTCGCCGAGGTCTATCCCCCGATGCGCGCGAAACGGCCTGGAAACGCGAGGCGGGTTTCAAAGAAGGCTTCGCCTTCTGCTTCGACGAAGAGCCCTTGGGAGATTCCAGACGACGCGACGGGGCTATCTCGCCCTGCGCCGGCGAGGGCAGGGCGGCTACGGACGAGCGACGATCGCCCTTAACTCCCGCACCGTCATCCCCCTCTGCTTTTCTGCACTCTTTAGTATCTTTTTGTTCCTTAGCAACTTTCTTATTGCTGGATTCATTTTTATTGTTTAGAGCTTTTTCATCTCTAGTTTCATTTTTGTCTTTGAAATCATTTACATCCCTAGTAGCTGAGGTTTTTTTACTATCTTTTTCCTCTTTATCATCTTTTGCATTGCTAGAGTTTGATTCAGTGCTTATTTCTTTTTTATTTCTGGTATCTATTTTTTTTCCAGTATTGTTTTTAGTATTGGTTTCTTTTTTACACTTTTCCTCATCAACAATCATTTCGGAAACGCTCTGCTTGTTCTCCTTTTTCGCATCGGAAGATATCTCGGACGCTTCCGGCTTCTCATCAGAACCGGAAGCGCCTTCCTGTGCGTCCTCCGATTCCTCTTCTTCCGCAAGCTTTTCCTCGAACGGAGCGAATTCATGAAGGGTAAACATCGACTGCGACACTCCCCCGATTTCCTTCGTAGAAGTGCTTACAAAATCGACCATTTCCTCGAGCATTGCCTTGAGCTTCAGAAAGCCGTAGTCTTCCTTGTTGATTCCCTCGCGGACAAAGCACCAGCCAAGATTGGCAAGGGGATAGTCTTCGTCGAAAGAAAAATTCTTCTTCAAAATGCCGTATATGGACAGACGGTCCTCGGCAGACATGCGAGGTTCGTCTTTTTTCCGAGCGGTCATATAAACTCCTTATGGTAAAAACGGAGCGTTCGCTCCGCTGAAATTGCTATTCGGCCATCATACGAAAAAGTACGTCAGCGCTTTCGATATGCACTGAAAAAGCGGAGGTCGAGAAGCCCTCGAACGTCTCTAGGGAAGCGAATCGGAAGGCGCCTGGCGCGAACTCGATTGAAAGCGCTGCCGTCCGTAATCACTTGGCCGACTTCCGCCGGCCCGCTGTAGCCAGACAAAACAACCTGCACCGCATTCGGGAAAGAGAAAGCGAACCAGGCTTCCATCGATATGCTGGAAGCCTGGTTCGCCCGTATTGCTTATGTCGCGAAGGCCTTATTTATGATAAGGCTCTCCTCGACTGATTTTGAATGCACGATAGATTTGCTCTAGCAACACCACGCGCGCAAGATTATGCGGAAGCGTGATTTTGCCGAACGATAGGTGCTCGTCCGCGAAATCGTACACGCCGCGGCTCACGCCACCCGATCCGCCGACGACAAACGTGATATCACTTACACCGGAGAGCATAAGCGCATCCATGCGGGCAGCGATGCCTTCGCTTGAAAGCTGCTTTCCGCCCACATCAAGAAGAATAACGTGAGAATGCTCAGGCAAAGCCTCGAGGATGCCTTTGCCCTCAATCCTACGAGCGCCCTCCTCGCCGCCGCTTTTCGCAGGATCGCGATCGGGAATCTCCTGAACCGTCACTTTCGCGTACGCCTTCAAGCGTTTAACGTATTCGGCACAAGCATCTACCCAGAACTTTTCCTTCAGCTTGCCGACCGCTATAACGTGAATCTTCATGCCCGGCACCCCCCTTCGACGAGATTTTCACAGAACCATATAACTTGTTATTGTATCCCATGCCCTTACGCTGAACAATGCGCGAACGAAGCTGCCTTTCTTTCAAAAAAATACATTCTACCTGCAGTTATTCCAGTCGATTACTACGCAAAGCACCCAGCCTCGTGCAGGCCGTAACGAAAGAAAGGGTCGCAACAAAATACAACGAAAGCCGCGCTATCCAGCGCTACAGAGAATCCCTCAAGGCGGCAAGCTTCGCGCGAACGGATGGATCGAGTCGGTCGCTCACGGTGTTTTTAACCGCGGGGCGAGGCGACTCATCGAGCTCGTATTCTTGATGGTTCACTTCGACCGCATGGCTGAACCCATTGGCGCTCATGCGGTCGACGCCCAGACCGAAAACCGTATTCTGGATGGTGGCATCGCTGGTTACCACCATGGTTTCGATGCCGCGCTCGCGCGCATCGCGGCTCAGCTTCTCTATGACCTTGTCCGCCGAATCCCCCGCTCGTGAGAACATGATGCGCACGCCGCCGACACGTTCGACAGAACCGTCGGAGAACTGATTGCGACCTCCGTCGAAAACAACAACCGCATCGCAATCACGGCCAGCGTACGCCACCACGTCGTTAATCAAGGCTTCGCGAGCCCTATTGAACGCATCGTCGGCATAATCGGGATTCGGCCCCGCATCGCGAAGACACCGGTACCGCGAGCCACTTCGCAGCACGTTATATCCGTCCACGATGAGAAGCTTCCTTCTTGCACGAGCCATCCGAACGCGCCTAACCCTGCGCTTTGACCGTGCTCTGGCGCATCCATTCGTACATGATGGCCGTTGCAGCCTGCGCCACGTTGAGGGAGCCGACCTTGCCCTCCTGCGGAAGCCTGGTCAGAAAATCGCAGCTTTCAAGAGTCAGGCGAGATAAGCCCTCGCCTTCGTTGCCCATAACCAGAACAATCTTGCCATGCAGCGGAGCTTCCCAGACCGTGTAGTGGGCCTCTTCGCTCGCGCCCGCAACCCAGTAGCCCTCGGCTTTCAGGCGCTCGAGCGTCTGGGCGATATTGGAAACCTGGGCGCACTTGATATGGTTGATGGCCCCCGCCGAGCTTTTATACGTAGCCGCCGTCACATGAGCGCTGCGCTTGTTCGGGATGACGACACCCGACGCGCCTACGACCTCTGCCGACCGAGCGATGGCTCCGAGGTTTCCCGCATCGGTGATGTGGTCGAGCACCACGATGAGCGCATTGCCATCGTGTTCTTCTGCATGCTTCTCCGCACCGCGCAGAATCTCTTTGAAGCTGGAATACGGATACGGAAGCGCCTGGGCCATGACGCCCTGGTGGCTGCCGCGCTCGCTCATGTCGTCGAGCTTGCGACGCGTGACGGTTTTCACCGGCACGTTGAACTGGCGGGCCTTGCGCAGGATGTCTTTGACCTGCCCATCCTGCTGGAGGTTATCCGCCAACATGACGCACTTCATAGGCATCTGCGCACGAAGCGCCTCGATGACCGGACGTTTTCCTTCTATGTAATCAGCCATTCTTTTGTCTCTCATTCACTTTCGCACTGAGCGATTCAATATCAATACGCACCATGGCGACCTGTTTGACGCATGCTCCTAAGATGTTCGGTTGACGCTCGATTTCCCCGGGAGCAAGACGCTCCGTCAGAAAAGCAATCGTACGGCGAACCTCGTTCTCGTCCTCGAGAAAGCACGCCCTGCCGTCAACGGCGACGCTTTCGTAATACGTGGTGATACGCGGGCCGTCAATCGTTTCGTTCGCTACGGCAAAGTACCTGACGAACGGGTTGTCATGCAAGCATTTCCAACGCATTCCTTCGCGCGCACAATGAAAATACAGGCAACGATCCTCCGAGCTGTACACGGCATTCACCGCCGTTGAATACGGCCTTCCCTGTGCATCGACCATGGAAAGAACACCCCAATGGGTCTTTTCGAGAATCTCCGCTGCACGCTTTTCACCGACCATCCGCTGTGGACGAGACATGACGACTCCTTTCTTTCATGCGCACCATTGTACCCGTCCTCAGGCCGCGCGTAAAAACGGGACAGGGGCTTACACCCGCTGTCCCGCATCTGATAAGCCGATTGCAGCGGCGAACGCCGCGCCGCCTAGCAGTTATACGAAACCTTCGCGCCCTGGGGGGTATCCTCGATCGTGAAGCCCAAGCCGCACAAGCCGTCGCGCACGGCGTCGGCCACCGCCCAGTTCTTCTCGGAACGTGCATTGGCGCGTGCTTCGAGCAGGGCATCGACCGCCTCTGCAGCGTCTTCGCCCTCGAAGCCCGCAACCTCGCGAGCAAGGTCTACAACCTCGGCGGGATACGCGACCTCCTCCTTGGCAGGCGCCACATCGATGCCCAGAACGCCCATGAGCTCGACAATCACATCGCGTACGGATTCGAGATTGGCGACATCGGCAGGCCCGAACGTCGCCGTGCCGAGCGCCGCATTCACTTCGCCGACGAAACCGAAGATGGCGCCCAAGGCGCCAGCGGTATTGAAGTCGTCATCCATGGAAGCAGCGAATGCCTCACGGACATTCCTCACGGCCTCCTCGAACGTGAAACCTTCAGTTTCAGGGACGAACACTGGAGCGCTCTCGTCGGGATGGGATGCCAGCCAGTCCATGCGATCGATGCAGCAGCACAGACGACCCAGCGACGCACCCGCCTCGTCGAGGCGCTCTTTGCTGAAATCGAGCGGGCTGCGATAGTGCGTCTGCATCATGAGCATGCGCAAAACACGCGCATCGCATTCCTTGAGCACGTCGCGCAGCAAAAGGAAGTTGCCCAGGCTCTTGGACATCTTTTCTGAGTTGATCTGCAGCATGCCGCCGTGCATCCAATAGTTGGAGAATGTGCAACCGCATGCCGCCTCGCTCTGGGCGATTTCGTTCTCGTGGTGCGGGAACGCCAGATCAGCACCGCCGCCGTGAATATCGAGCGGCATACCCAGGTACTTGCGACTCATTGCGCTGCACTCGATATGCCAGCCCGGACGACCTTGGCCCCAGGGGCTTTCCCAGCTCGGCTCGCCCGGCTTGGCAGCCTTCCACACGGCGAAGTCAAGGGGATCGCGTTTGCGGTCTTCAAGACCCTTGCCGTCGGCGCGCAGTTCGCGGTGGCCGCCCTCCATCTCGTCGATGTTGCGATTGGAAAGCTTGCCGTATTCGGGGAACGAACGGACGCTGAAATATACGTCTCCCTCAACCTCGTAGGCGTGGCCTTTCTCGATGAGGGTTTCCACAAGCTTGACC
>USEQ01000110.1 GCA_900553655.1 uncultured Slackia sp.
CAGTTTGGTAGAGCGCTGCGTTCGGGACGCAGAGGCCGCAGGTTCAAATCCTGTCGTCCCGACCATTTCTTTGCAAACACGTTCATGAGCCCACAATTTTCAGTCGGGCATTAGCTTGGAGGAATTCATGAAAATCTTTGGACTCGGTGTTCCTGAACTTCTTATCATCTTGGCCGTCGCTCTTCTGATTTTCGGTCCCAAGAACCTTCCAAAGCTCGGTAACGCCCTTGGCCGCACGGTGAAGAATCTGCGTGACGGCATGGGTGGCGGCGCGAAGAAGGAAATCGAAGACCTCGACGACGAAGAGGAAGAGGTCGAAGAGAAACCTGTTCGTAAAAAGAAGGCTGCATCCGCCAAGAAAGCCGCCGCGAAGGCAACTGATTCCGAAGAGGAATAAGTTCTCGGTTTAGATTCAGCAACGGTATGTCGGCGGTTGTCGGCATACCGTTTTTTGGTTTATAGGAGCACGCCGTAAGCGTGCCTGTTTTTTAGGTTAGGTGTTGTTGCAATGGCAAACGAGTACATCCTTACTCCCGAAGGCAAAGAAAAGCTCGAGAAGGAACTCCATTACCTGGAGAATGAAAAGCGCGCCGAAGTGGGCGAGCGCATCAAGGTCGCTCGTGAATTCGGCGATATCTCGGAAAACTCCGAGTATGACGACGCGAAAAACGAGCAGGGCATGGTAGAGGCTCGCATTGCTGAGATCAATCAGATTCTCTCCGAGGCCACCGTTGTTGCTGCTCCTAAAAAGTCCAATAAGGTAACCGTGGGCAGCATCGTCACGGTTGATATGGGCGGTCGCGAGCGCGTTTTCACCATTGTCGGCGCCGCTGAGGCGGATGTTGCCGAAGGGAAGATTTCTAACGAGAGCCCTGTAGGCGCTGCCCTGCTCGGCCATAAGAAGGACGACGTCGTTTCCACGGTCGGACCTACCGGTCGCGAAGTCACGATGTCCATCCTGAAGATTGAGCACTAATTTACGAAAGACTTGCATGCACATCGCCTGATGGGCGATTGAGAACGAATGAAGGATGCTTGATGAGCGAAGCCATTATCGAAAACGAGCAGGCCGAAGGCCTCGACACGCTGAATGACGAGCGTGCCCGCCGCCTTGTCACGCGCATGTCCTACATCGAGGACGGCGTCAATCCGTATCCGGAGCATTCCGAAGTTTCCGACTATGTCGTCGACATCGACGCGAAATACGCAGACCTTGGAGACGGGGAGAACACCGAAGACATCGTGAAAATCGGCGGCCGCATCGTCGCCAAGCGCGGCCAGGGCAAAATCGTCTTCGTCGTTTTGCGCGACACCACGGGCGACATTCAGCTGTTCTGCCGCATCAACGACATGGCCGAATCCGATTGGACGTTGCTCGGCCAGCTCGACTTGGGCGATATTATCAACGTCGAAGGCGCCGTCGTTCGCACGAAGCGCGGCCAGCTTTCCGTGGCTCCGCGCCAGATCAAGCTTCTCTCCAAGGCGGTTCGCCCTCTTCCTGAGAAGTTCCACGGTCTCTCCGACAAAGAGACGCGTTATCGTCAACGCTATGTCGACCTGATCGTCAACGAGGACGTGCGCGACACATTCCGTAAACGCTCCGCTATTCTTTCCGCCTTCCGTCGCTACATGGAAGAAGACGGCTATATGGAGGTCGAGACCCCTATCCTTCAGACCATCCAAGGCGGAGCCACGGCGAAGCCGTTTATCACGCATTTCAACGCGCTCGATCAGGAATGCTACCTGCGCATTGCGACCGAGCTGCACTTGAAGCGCCTGCTGGTAGGCGGTTTTGAGCGCGTGTTCGAAATCGGGCGTATTTTCCGCAACGAGGGTATGGACCTTACGCATAACCCCGAATTCACCACCATGGAGGCCTATCGCGCCTACTCCGACCTTGAAGGCATGAAGGAGCTTGCGGAGGGCGTTATCAAGGCTGCGGCTCGTGCCATCGGTCTTGAAGGGGCCATTCTTTACCAGGATCAGGAGATCGACCTGTTCGGCGCGTGGCCGAGCCGTCCTATGACCGAGATCGTCTCCGACGTCTTGGGTGAAAACGTCACCATGGACACGCCTGTAGAAGAGCTTGCCGCTCATGCGAAAAAGCACGGCATCGAGGTTAAAAGCGACTGGGGTCCGGGCAAAATCATCGCCGAGATCTATGACGAAATCGGCGAGGATTCCATCGTGAATCCCACCTTCGTCTGCGACTATCCGGTCGAGGTGAGCCCTCTTGCCAAGCGCAACGAGGAAGATCCGCGCTTGACCCATCGCTTTGAGCTCGTCATTGCCGGTCACGAATACGCCAATGCGTTCTCCGAACTCAACGACCCGGTTGATCAGGCCGAGCGTTTCGCCCGCCAGATGGAGGAGAAGGCCGAAGGCGACGACGAGGCTATGGAATACGACGAAGATTACGTGCGCGCTCTCGAGTACGGCATGCCCCCTGCGGGCGGCATCGGCATCGGCATTGACCGTGTGGTCATGCTGCTGACGAACTCCGCCAGCATCCGCGACGTGCTGCTGTTCCCGCATATGCGTCCTGAAGGCAAGAAGAAGCTCGGTGCTTCTGCGTCTGCTGCAGGCGAGCAGTCCGCTCAAAACGAGGTCTCTTCGAACGCGTACGCGCCTAACAAGGTCCCGACTGTCGATTATTCCAAAATCGCTGTCGAGCCTCTGTTCGAAGAGTTCGTCGATTTCGACACGTTCTGCAAGTCCGATTTCCGCGCCGTGAAGGTGAAAGAATGCGTTGCGGTGCCCAAGAGCAAGAAGCTTCTGCAGTTCACCTTGGATGATGGCACGGGCGAAGACCGCACGATTCTTTCCGGAATCCATACGTATTATGAGCCGGAGGATCTGGTGGGCCGTACGCTTATCGCAATCACCAATTTGCCTCCGCGCAAGATGATGGGCATCGAATCCTGCGGCATGATTATCAGCGCCGTGCATGAGGAGGCTGTAGGCGAAGAGTCTGAAGAGCGCCTCAACGTGCTTATGCTCGATGATTCCATTCCCGCTGGCGCGAAGCTGTACTAGGCTTGCTTGAGCTGCGTCCATATATGACGTGCTGTATGCTGTGACGGGAATTGCGGTGCGTGAGCGCTTGCTCCAATGCCTATAGGGTGTTTTCCAAAAGGCCTGGCGTTTCGTTCGCCGGGCCTTTTGAGTACAGAGGCATCCCAAAACACGGCATGCACGCTTCGCTCTAAAGAAAAGGAAAGCGTGTGGATGCGATGTAACGAAATGGCATCGACGCGCTTGCGTATTGGCACTCGTTCTGCATGAGTGCTAGGATTATGCAGAATTACGTTAGAGTTTCACCGAGCTGTACAGCGAGGGCGTTCGGGGTCGTTCGTTGCGAGCGATCGCTCGAGCGCAGCACGTTTGAGAAACGGGGCCGTTTATGGCATTCGAAAAATTTACCGATAAAGCGCGCCATGTGCTCGTGCTTGCCCAGGAGGAGGCTCGTTCCTTGAGTCAGCCTCATGTGGGCAGCGAGCATCTGCTGCTTGGCTTGGCCAAAGAACCCGAAGGTATGGCGTCGCAAGCGCTTGAGCACGTCGGCGTGACCTACGAGGGAGCTCTCAAGGTCATTCGCGAGATGAACGAGTCTACCAAGGCATCCAGTCCGGTCGATCATCTTTCGTTCAGTCCGCGCGTCAAAAGAATTCTGGAGCATTCTCTGCGCGAGGCCATGCAGATGGGGCAGAGCTATATTTCAACCGAGCATTTGCTGCTGGGTATTATTCGCGAAGGCGAAGGCGGCGCGATAGACGCGCTTGCCAAGCTCGATGTCTCGGTCGACAAGGTTCGTTCTGCGTTGAACGACCTTGTGGGACAGCCCACGCCGGTCGCTGCGGGCCTGCCGTTCTTCGGTGGCGGTGAGCCTCAGACGGAATCCAGCATGTTGGAGGAATTCGGTACCGACTTGACGGAAAAGGCGCGCAAGGGCAGGCTCGATCCGGTTATCGGGCGTGCTGCTGAAATCGAGCGCGTGATGCAGGTGCTTTCACGCCGTCAAAAGAACAATCCTCTGCTCGTCGGCGAGCCGGGCGTTGGCAAGACGGCGGTCGTCGAGGGTTTGGCGCAGTTGATCGTGGCCGACCAGGTCCCGGATATCATTCGCGGTAAGCGTGTAGTGACGCTTGATGTTTCGGCGCTGGTCGCCGGCAGCAAGTATCGCGGTGAATTCGAGGAACGCCTGAAGAAGGTCATCAAAGAAGTCGTCAAAGACGGCAATACCATTCTTTTCATCGACGAGATGCATACCATCATCGGCGCAGGTTCGGCCGAGGGCTCTATCGATGCCGCCGCTATTCTGAAGCCGCCCCTGTCGCGCGGCGAGATTCAGGTCATTGGCGCTACCACCATCGAGGAATATCGCAAGCATCTTGAGAAAGATTCGGCGCTCGAACGACGCTTCCAGACCATTGTGGTGGGCGAGCCGAACGAAGAGCAGGCCATTCGCATTCTCGACGGTTTGCGGGATCGTTACGAGGCGCATCACCACGTGCGGTTCTCCGACGAGGCTCTTCATGCCGCGGTGAAGCTTTCCAGCCGCTACATCCAGGATCGTTTCCTGCCGGACAAGGCCATCGACGTTCTTGACGAAGCGGGCGCGCGCATGCGCATTCGCAACCGCGTGCTTCCCGACGAGGTTCGTGCCATCGATGACGAACTGCGCGCCCTGCGCACGGAGAAGGAAGAAGCCATTTCCGCGCAGGACTACGAACGCGCCGCATCGCTGCGCGATAAGGAAAAGGACATCCTTGTTCGTCGCGAGGAGGCCGAAAAGAAGCTTTCCGAAGAGGCGGACCGTGCGACCTCCGAGGTCACCGAGGCGGAGATTGCCGATGTGGTGAGCATGTCCACGGGCGTTCCTGTCAGCAACCTCACCGAGGCCGAGACCGAGAAGCTTCTGCGCATGGAAGGCGTTTTGCACGAGCGTATCATTGGTCAGGAAGAGGCGGTCACGGCGCTTTCGAAGGCAATCCGCCGCAGCCGAAGCGGCCTGAAAGACCCCAAACGTCCTGCCGGTTCCTTCATCTTCCTGGGCCCGTCGGGCGTGGGTAAGACGGAGCTTTCCAAGGCGCTTGCCGAGTTTCTTTTCAATAGCGAAGAAGCGCTCATTTCGTTCGACATGTCC
>USEQ01000111.1 GCA_900553655.1 uncultured Slackia sp.
TACTGAGGGAATCATCAACAAAGACAACATCGCTAAGATGAAAGACGGCGTGGTTCTGGTGAACACCGCCCGCGGCGGCATAATCGACGAAGCGGCCATGGCCGACTTCATGGCCGCCGGCCGCGTGTTCGCCTGCGGCGTTGACATGCTCGAGGCCGAGCCCGCCCCCGAAACCCCCCTCGCCGAGTTCGATCGCGCCGTTCTCACGCCGCATCTGGGCGCGAACACCGAAGAGGCGCAAGCGCGTGCCGGCGTGAATATCGCACGCTATGTCGCCAACGGTCTCGAAGGGCTGGTCGTTCCCACGGTCATCAACATGGTTTCAAGCGACCTTGCCGACGCTGTGGCCAATTACATTCCCGCATGCCAGATGTGCGGCAGCGTGCTCGCGCAGCTTTCGGGCGGCATTCCGAAGAACCTCTCCATCATGGCGGCAGGTCCTTGCGCAAACGACCTGCAGGTTCTTTCCGCGTCTGCTTTGGGTGGCGTGCTTTCGCGCCAGGGCCAGGCCTCCGTTTCCTCCGAGAACGTGGACGCGTCCGCCCGTCGTCACGGCGTGAAGATGGATGTGTCCGTCTCGGCCGATTCGCGCGGGTACGACTCCATCGTATCCATGGAAGCCGACGGTCTTGAAATCTCCGCAACCGTCCCGGGCTCTCTGCATGAGACGCATATCGTCTCCATCCTGCGCTACCGTCTTGACGTGGTGCCCGCCGATTACGCCCTTGTCTTCCTGTATCCTGACGAGCCCGGCCAGATCGGCCGTATCGGCACCATCCTCGGCGAGGAAGGCATCAACATCTCCACCATGGCGATCGGCAAGCGGACCGACTGCAAAGAGGTGCTCGTCTTCCTGAACGTGGAAAGCGAGGCTTCCAAGGATGTCGTCGATCGCGTTGCCGCGGCAATCGACGCGAACAAGGCATGGAGCATCCGTCTGTAAGACTCCGTGTCCGCGCGGAAAAGATAATCGTGACATTATGTATATGCCGTCGGTATTCTTCCGACGGCATTTTTCCGTGTGTTAGAATGTCCGTCTGTACGTAAAGCATACGAATGTGTACACGTGAGAAATAGAGAAAACGAAACGGAAAAGGACACTCTCTATGTCGTTCATGGATTTCATCAGCAACCTGTTCGGGGGTTTCGGGGGCGCCTCTTCGTGCGACCTCGCTATTGACCTTGGCACCGCAAATACGCTTGTTGCCGTAACGGGGCAGGGTGTTGTGCTGAACGAGCCGAGCGTCGTGGCGATCGAGCGCAGTACGCATCGCGTTCTGGCCGTCGGTCATGAAGCCAAACAGATGATCAACCATACTCCCGATGCATTTTCTGCAGAGCATCCCTTGCGCGACGGCGTCGTCGCCGACTACGACGTGACCGAGGCCATGCTTTCCGCCTTCATCAATAAAGCGATAGAGCGCCGTTACCCGTGGCAGCCCAAGCCGCGCATCGTCATCTGCATTCCTTGCGGCGCCACTTCCGTCGAGAAGCGCGCTGTTTTCGAAGCGGCGATTCAGTCTGGCGCACGCCAGGCCTACCTTATCGAGGAGCCCATGGCCGCCGCTATGGGTGCGGACCTTCCCGTCACCGAGCCTACCGGCTCTATGGTCGTAGACATCGGCGGCGGAACCACCGAGGTCGCGGTCATCTCCCTCGGAGGCATCGTGACCAGCTCTTCGCTGCGCATCGCGGGCAACAAGATGGACGAGGCGATCGCTATGCATCTGCGCGACCTGCTCGGCATTAAGGTGGGCGAGCGCACGGCGGAAATCATCAAGATCAAAATCGGCTCCATTCTGCCGTTCGAAGACGGCCGCGAGAAGGATATGATCATTTCCGGCCAGGACGTCATCACCGAGCAGCCTCGCGAGGTTACCATCCAGTCTGAAGACGTGCGCGCCGCGCTTCAGCCTCCCATCGAGGAAATGGTCGTTCACATCAAAGAGACCTTCAAAAAGACCAACCCCGACCTCGCCAGCGACATCATCTCCAACGGCATTCTGCTTACGGGCGGCGGCGGCCTGCTTTCCGGTCTCGACCGCTTCCTCACGCAACGCCTCGAGATTCCGGTCTGGACGAGCGAGACAGCCCTTACCAATGTTGCCATGGGTTGCCTGAAAGTGCTCGAGACGCCCTCTGCCCTCAAGCAGACGCTTATGCGCTCTAAGTAAAAGGCGACGTTTACAAAGCACTTCG
This sequence comes from uncultured Slackia sp., assembly GCA_900553655.1. GTDB lineage: Bacteria > Actinomycetota > Coriobacteriia > Coriobacteriales > Eggerthellaceae > Slackia. The sequence continues at coordinate 2,200 of USEQ01000111.1, forward strand.
CGCCGGACGTTTGTCCGGCGCTCTAGTTTCAGGAGGATTTTCTTCATATGTCCTACAAGCAGCCTTCGTATAAAAAGAAAAGCTTCGCTCCTTCGGGCGCGGTGCTTTTGGCCGTGGTTTTGGTCGTGTCGGTCGTGTCCGCCTCGTTGTATGGCAGGGAAGACCAGTCGGGGCCTTTGCATAACGTGCAAAGCGTTGCAGGTATGCTGGCAAGCCCCGTCCAATTTCTCGGCGTGGGCGTCGCGTTCGCAGAAGAGGCTGCGGGCGATGCCATCCAAAACGCGACGACGGACAATGCCACCTATACCGCGCTTCAGGAGGAAAACGCCCAGCTTAAAGCTCAGCTTGTGCAGGCCGAGGAGTATCGCCTGGAGGCTCAGCGTCTCCAGGGCCTGCTCGACCTGTCTGACCAATACGGCATCGAGGGCGTCACCGGTCGCGTGATCGGACGCAATCCCGACTCGTGGGACCGCGTGGTGACGATCGATGTGGGTTCGAACGAAGGGGTCGAGCTCGGGTTTCCCGTCATGGGTTCGAGCGGTCTGCTCGGCCAGGTCATAGAGGTGAGCCCGCTGACGTGCAAGGTTCGCCTCATAGACGACCCCCAAAGCGGCGTGGCGGTGTATATCCAGGGCAACCGCGCCGAAGGCGTGGTGAAAGGCTCGGTCGACGGCCTGCTGTATTTGGAATACGTTGACTCCTCCGTCGAGGTGAACGTGGGCGATGTGCTCGTTACCTCGGGTATCGGGGGGAGCTATCTTCGCGGCATGCAGCTCGGCACGGTTTCGGCCGTCCGCAGCTCGGCCGGAACCTCCGACCGCACCATCATCGTTGCCCCGCTTGCCGCAGCCGATCCCCTCGAGGAAGTGACGGTGGTTACTTCGGTGGGCACCCCCCTGGACGAATCTTCCGACTCCGACGCATCTTCGACCGGTGATGGCGCGCAAGACGGCGCATCGTCTGACGAGGCCGACGGTGAATAGCATGCGCGACTCGGTGTTTCTCGCCCTGGGAGCCTGCATTGCTCTTGCCATCCAAATCATCTTCGCTCCTGCCGTCTCCATTCTGGGCTCCATGCCCAATTTCCTCGTGGTCTTCGTGGGGGTTGCTTCCATGTTTCGCCCCAGCGACGCCTCCGTCGTCACGGCGTTCTTTCTCGGCATGGCGTTCGACCTGGTAGCAAGCGGAACGCCCGGCGTCATGTCGTGCCTTTTGACGGTTGCGGCGTTCGTCTCGGCCCGTGCGTCGGTGATTCTTGGTAACGACACGCTTTCGGTCTCGCTCCTTATCAGCATGGCGGCGTCTCTTTTCGTGGAGGTGTGCTACGCCCTGTTCTACGTCGCAACGACCGATGTGACGATGTTCGACGCGATTTTGCTGAGAGGCCTTCCGTGCGCGCTGTACGATTGCGCGGTGTGCCTCATCGTGATGCCGCTGCTTTCGGCGGCGTTCGCTCGCCAGGCGCCCCGCCGCTCGGCTCCTGAATCTTCCACGATTCGTCTGCGTTAGGAGGCAAAGACATGACAACCGCAATCATCACCGCAATCGTCATCGTCGTCATTGCCGGCGTGGCGTTGTTCATCTTTTTCCGATCCCGGTCCGTCAAGCCCAACGCCTCCGTCTCTAAATCGGTGTCGTCCATCGGGTCGGGCACGCCGTTTCAGACGCGCAAAGGCGATTCCATGGCGGCTTCTGCCGGGGCGCACCAGAGCTCGAACAGCTCGCTGCTCGACCGTCTTCGTCCGCGCTACACCGCTATTTTCGTGCTGATGGCGGGCATCTTCGGCAGCCTCACGGCCAAGCTGTGGAGCATGCAGGTGCTCTCCTCGGAGGAGTATCGCGCGAAATCGGACGAGAACCAGCTCACCACGGTGAAGACCTCCGCCCCGCGAGGCCGCATCTTCGACACCGAGGGCATCGTGATCGTAGACAACGAGATCACGCCCACCATTCTCGCCAATCCCGAGGTTGCCGAGGACCGCAGTGTGCTCATGCGCCTTTCGGCGCTTACCGGCCTTCCGTACGCCGTGGTACGCCAGCGCATTCTGGATTCGACCGGCGGCGCTCAGGCTCAGCGCGAGGTCTCTTCCAGCCCGCGCCCTCGCGACGTGGCGTTCATCTCGGAGCACAGGGACGCGTTTCCGGGCGTTGTGGTTGAGCAGCGTGCACACAGGGTGTATCCCTACAAGGGGCTGGCGTGCCAAGTCGTCGGCTACACCGGCACGGTGACCGATTCTCAGCTTGCAGACAAGCCCGAGAACCTCGATTATCAAAGCGGCGACGAAGTGGGCCAGTCCGGCATCGAGCTCTCCTATGACGGCTACCTGTTCGGTACGCACGGCGAACGCGTCGTGGTCAACGACGTCGACGGCACGGTCCACGAGGTTCGCAGCGAGACGCCCCCCACGCAGGGAAACGACCTCTACCTCACCATTTCAGCGAAGGTCCAGAAGATCGCCGAAGAAGAGCTCGAGGCCCTTATCGCGCCCAAGGGCGTCATCGGCGGCGGCACGGGCACGTCGGGCGCGGTTGTTGCCATGGAGGTCGACACGGGAGACGTCATCTGCATGGCGAGCTTTCCTCCATTCGATCCGACGAACTTCGTCGGCGGCGTGACCCAGGACGACTGGAATCGCTACAACGACCAGGATTCTTCCGGAGCGCCGCTGCTTAATCGCTGCATCGCGGGCCAGTATCCCGCCGCATCTACATTCAAGGCATTCACGGGCATGGCCGGCCTGCATTACGGCTTCGCCGATTCGACGCGTACCTGGGATTGCACAGGCACGTGGACCGGCTTCGGCGAAAGCTATCCGCAGAAATGCTGGGAGACTTCGGGCCACGGTCCTATATCCTTCCGTCAGGCGGTCGTGGTTTCGTGCGACACCGTCTTCTACGAGATAGCGAAGGATTTCTACGATAAAAGCGCCACGCTCGGCATG
>USEQ01000112.1 GCA_900553655.1 uncultured Slackia sp.
GTGCGGGGCAAGCGCTCGTCATACAGGCCCACGGCCTCGATCACCTCGCGGCGCATCATGGCATGAAACGCCGAGTCCACATAGGATTTCTCCGCGCGGAAACGATAATCCGCCACCGAGCTGCCGAACGCCGATTCCTCGGCCACAAGCAGCGTATTCGTCCAGTTCGTCTCCGGAAACGCCATGGTAGGACGAGGGCCCGCCGCCACCTGCTCCCCTTCTTCGAGCACCGCCACGCAGGAGGAAATGAAGTTCGCAGGAATGGTGGAATGCGCGTCGATGCGCACGAAGGCATCGCCCGTGTACACGCCCAGGCACACATTGATGCCCGCCGCGGCAATACGACCGGGATTATCAAGCACCTTCACGCCCACGAATTCTTCACCATGCTCGGCGGCGAAGCGATCCATGATAGCACGCGTCTGATCGGTCGAGCCGCTATCGGCAAGCAGCAGCTCCATGCGGTTGCGCGGAAAATCCTGCTTGAACACATCTTCGAGCAGCGTTGGCAGCGCAACCTCTTCGTTGAGAGCCACGATGCCGATGCTCACCGTAAAGACAGGCGCCAAGTTCTCGCAAGAAGAAACCGTCATCAGCCCATCACCTTACGAGTTGTGCGTGATCGTATACGTGGGAACCACGTGCTCAAGCACATGAAGCGCCGCTTCGTCGCTGCCCTCCATGGCGTCTTTGAGTTCGGTGAGCTTGCGATCAACCTCGCTGTAGCCCACTTCTTTGCCCGTAGAGATCATGATGCCCTTCATCTTGGTGGGAATGGTGTTCTCTTCGTTCATGAGCAGCTCTTCGTACATCTTCTCGCCCTCGCGCAGGCCGGTGTAGACAATCTTGATGTCCTTATCCACCTCAAGGCCGGAAAGCTGAATGAGGCTCTTGGCCAAATCCACGATCTTGACGGGATCGCCCATATCGAGAATGAAGATTTCGCCGCCCTTAGCCATGCCGCCTGCCTGGATGACCAGACGAGACGCCTCGGGAATGGTCATGAAGAAGCGCTCGATATCGGGATGCGTAACCGTAATGGGGCCGCCTGCGGCGATCTGGCGCTTGAACAGCGGAATGACGCTGCCGTTGCTGCCGAGCACATTGCCGAAGCGAACAGCGGTATAGACGGTTTCAGACGTCTGCGCATAATGCTGGATGATCATTTCGCCCATGCGCTTGGTAGCACCCATGACGCTTGTGGGGTTGACCGCTTTGTCGGTGGAAATGAAGATGAAGCGATTGACCTTGAACTCGTGCGCCAGACGCACCGTATTCAAAGTGCCAAACACATTGTTCTGGATGGCTTCGCGCGGGCACATCTCCATCAAGGGAACGTGCTTGTGAGCGGCGGCGTGGAAAACGGCGGCAGGCTGGTATTTCACGAACACATCGCGCAGGCGATCGACGTCGCACACGCTGCCGATCTCAACCTCGCACTCGATGTCGTCGTATTTGGACAGAAGCTCGTTGCGCAGCATGTAGGCGTCGTTTTCGTACATGTCGAAGATGACCACGCGCTTCGGCGCCACGGCGCACACCTGACGGCATAGCTCAGAGCCGATAGAACCACCGCCGCCGGTAACCAGGACGGTTTTGCCGGCAAGGTATCCGCTCACCATGCGCGTATTGAACACCACTTCTTCGCGGCCCAACAAGTCGGCCACGTCAACCTCGCGCAGCTGCACGTCGTTGATTTCATCCACGCGAAGCTCGCGCACGTTGGGAAGCGTGCGCAGCTGGCAGGTGGTCTTGGTGCAGATGCCGTAAATGCGCTTACGCTCTTCAAGCGTTGCAGAAGGGATGGCAACGACAATCTGTTCGATGCCTAGGCGATCGACAATGTCTTGGATGTCATCGCTCGAACCAACGACGCGCACGCCGTGGATACGCAGATTGCGCTTCGCTTCGTTATCGTCCACAACGGCAACGGGGAAACCGGGCATCTGGGGGTCCTTGGAAACCATGCGGTCGATGGCAAGGGAGCCCGTTTCGCCCGCGCCCACAACAAGCGTACGCGGGCGTTTGTCGCCGCTGCGCTCGGGGGAAAACTTGCGCTTCTTGCTTCGCACGATGCGGAAGACCATACGCGTACCGCCCACGAAGAAAATCATGAGGAACATGGCCACGAAATAGACCCTGATGGGAATCCATTCGCCCAAAATCCATAGCAGCACGGCCGAGATAAGCGTGCTTAATCCAACTACTATGGTAATGCGGATGGCGTCGTCGACCGAGGCGTATTCCCATAGATTGTTATACATCTTGAACACGGCGAACATGAGCAAGTTCACTACGACGGGCACGCCGAGAATGAAATAAATCTCGTGCGTGGCGAACACCTCGCCCACAAGCCCCGTCAAAACGGATGCGCAGTAGAACGCCAGAAACGTTGCAAGAATATCGCATACGATCAAAAGCGCCGTGCGTCGCGTAAACCTAATGTCTTCCATCCCTATCCTATCTCCTTGCAGCATCGAAACACGGTTGAGTTCGATTGGTCTTTCATGACGCGATACACCTCGAGCTCCCATTGCTTGCGGTGGGCTTTCGCAACGGTGTCAAGAATGGTTGCAGCCGTAATGGACAGCATACCGCAGCATACCAACCCCACGGCAAGCAGCGCCGAAGGGAATTTCGTGACATACGAAGTCTGGAAAAACTCATACACCACAGGCAACCCCACAACAAGCCCGAGCACGAAAAAGACAAGCGCGAAAAGGCCGAAAAACACGAAGGGGCGGTAGTCTTTGCACAGCGACGTGATGGCCATCAAAACCTTTGCGCCGTCACCGAACGTGGAAAGCTTCGATTCGCTTCCTTCGGGGCGGTCGCGATACTCGATCGGAACATCCACGACCCTCCAGCCCTTGTCCACCGCATGGATCGAAATCTCCGTTTCAATCTGAAATCCGGTGGACAGGACGGGCATCGTCTTGACGAAAGAGCGCGTAAATGCGCGATACCCGGTCATCACGTCATCGAAACCGTAGCCGTAGATGGCCTTGATAAGCCATCGGACAAGGTTGTTGCCGAAACCATGGAACGCGCGGTCGTTTTCCTCCCCGTAACTGCCGTTGGATAGGCGGTCGCCCACCGTCATATCGGCGGAACCGTCCATGAGGGGAGCAAGAAGCTCACGCGCAGACTCGGCAGGATAGGTGTCATCGCCATCGACCATGATGTAGTAGTCCGCGTCGATATCGCGAAACATCTGGCGCACCACGTTTCCTTTGCCCTGGCGGGATTCGTGGCGCACGATGGCACCGCGATCGCGGGCGATACTGGCCGTGCCGTCTGAAGAGTTGTTGTCGTAGACGTAGATGTCGGCCTCGGGCAAGACGCGTTTGAAATCGTCCACCACCTTGCCGATGGTCACAGCCTCGTTATAGCACGGTATAAGCACCGCAATTGTATCTTGCATGCATTCTTCCATTCGTTCTTTCAGGATGCGACAAAGGTATCCGATTGCAATATGCATAACCGAATTAGTGTACTGCAAAAAGCATGGAGCGTCGATTAGCTCCATTCGAACACCAGAGTAGAGTTAGACCGCAATCTTGTACAGACGCATATCGCCTTCGCTCAGCACGACTTCGAATCCAGGCGTGTCATCGTCAATGCTGGAAATCCCCGACCACCACTCGTCGCGAATACCGTCGGAGGGAAGAAAACGACGCTTGGCGCCGCCTTCGCCTGGCTTATCGCCATCGTAGCCCGCATCGAGGTTGAGCACGTACTGCGCGCCGACGGACTTCACCGCATCGCGCACTTCGGCGTTTTCGACGATGTCGCACAGCGATTTCCTTATGAGAACGCTCTGCCTGCTTTCTCCCCATCCCCCTTCATATCCGGTGAGGTAACGATAGTAGGTCCTCACGCCGTCGGCGCCGTACAAAAACACGCTGCCGTCGTTAGGCCTGTTGAGAAGAACCTGGTCGCTCGGGACGATTTCACATGCCTGCCGCACGAATTCGCGCTCTTCTTCGTCAAGGTAGTGAACCTTCGCGGGATCCGTTTGAGCCGTAATGCGCGCACTTATATCGCCGAAAGCCGTATTTACGTAGAAGCGCCCGGACATATCGAAGCTCGGATAGAAAATCGCAGCGAAAAGAACCGCCGCGCAACCAAACCGCACTACAACGGACGGCCTTTTGCCCCTAGAGGCGCCCGCGCAAACAAGGCGGTCGAAGGCAAGGGCGGCAATATCCGCCAGGCGATGCGCGCCAAGAGCCGCCAGCGGCACAGCGAACATGGCGGCCATAGAACCAGTGCGAAGCTGATCGGTATACCAGAAGCCCGCTATGAAATGCTTGACCGCGCCATTGAACGCCATATCAATGAAGAAAATCACCGAAGCGAGTACGTACGACCAGGCAAACCAACGATACTCCGGACGGCGTAGCGCAATAGCCAGACCCGTCAGAACGAATGCCGCAAGAATAAGCTGCACGGGGGCGTAACCGTGAGACATCATCAAAAGACTGGCAAACGCCTGGCTCGGATCGGCTTTCGCGGGCCAGTTGTACTCGATGACGCCCTGCAAAAACGGCATGTGATACATCAAAAACCAGAACGCCGCAATCGCCGCAATGCACGCAATCGCGCACAGAAGCGGCGCTGTTTTCCATCCTTTTTTATCCCGCAGGCAAACGCCGCCGCGGTGGCTCTGCATCACGCAATACGGAACAAGAAACACGCCCAGCGAAAATACGGCGTTCGGTTGCGAAAGGGCCAAGGAAACAAGGCCAATCACGAAAAAGGCGATATTTGCAGCACGTCTTCCGCAGCCGATTCCCCTATCGAAGACGGTAAGAAATGCAAAAGCCGCCGCAGGAAGCAGCGCATACGACATGAGGTTCGGATACAAAGGACCGAACGTCAAAAAGCCCCACGGAAACGTTCCAGAGGCAAGGACGCAGGCCGCGCCGCATGCCAACACAGACAAAGACGCCGGAAGCAGACGCCTTAGAAGGGCAAACATGCTCAGAGGAAGAACAATGCCCATAAGAACGGCGTTCACGGCGTTTGCCGCAAGCGCGGGCTGCGCTCCTACCGCCTGCGCAACCATAGCGACTAGACAATGCCAAGCGGACGGGTAGAACATCGCCTCCCCCGGAAAAGGAGTCACGGCC
>USEQ01000113.1 GCA_900553655.1 uncultured Slackia sp.
ATCCCATGTTTCGTTCACCTATCCGCAGGCCGCACGCGCCGTTCTCACCGATTTGTCCGCCGCCTTCGCACAAGGCTGGACCGCCATCGTAGGCGATAACGGATGCGGCAAGACCACGCTCGCCCGCATCGCCTGCGGCTTGGAAACACCCGACAAAGGCAGCATTTCAGCACGCCTTTCCTTCGCATATTGCGAGCAAGACCCGCGTATCGAGCCCTCGCTGCTGTACGATTTCGCATGCGATTTCTCCCCCGAGGCAACACGCTTGCGCACCGCCCTTGAAATTCCCGACGACGCCCTTTGGCGCTTCGGTTCGCTCAGCGGCGGCGAACAGAAGAAAATCCAGATCGCCGCGGCGCTTTGGAGCAGCCCTTCGCTCCTTGTCCTCGACGAGCCCACCAACCACGTCGATGCGACCTGCCGCGAACGCATCCTCGAGGCGCTGCAAGCGTTTTCGGGCATAGGCATCGTCATCTCGCACGACCGCCGCCTGATAGGCTCTCTTCCGAATCAATGTCTTTGCTTTGAGAACGGACATTTCGTCATGAGGCCTGGAACCTACGACAACGCCTCGGAACAGCGCAAACGGGAGCTTCTTTGCTCGCAGCGCGCCAATGAGAAAGCGAGAAAAACCGTCGCGGCATTGCAGCGCGAACATATCCGCCGCGCAGAAGAGGCGTCCAGGACGGCGAAACGCCGCAGCGGCCGCACACTCGACAAGCATGATTCCGACGGACGCGAAAAACGACGGCTGGCGGTATACACGGGCCAGGACGGAAAAGCCGGGGCGCTCGCAAACGCAATGAGCGGGCGGCTTGAGCGAGCTCGAGCAGACCTTTCCCGTACACGCACGGAAAAACGCTACGACGGAGACATAGCCTTCGGCATGCAGCCCCACCCGCGCAAAACCCTGCTGCGCGTAGACGAGGCATCGATAACATGCGGGCCGCAGGCGAAGCTGCACGTACCCCGGTTCCACGTGGACAATACGGACCACGTGGGAATCAGCGGGAAAAACGGAAGCGGCAAAACGACGCTGATGAAATACCTGATCAGCCGCATTGATTCCGATATCCCCGCCCTATTCGTGCCTCAAGAATACACGCCCGACGAAGCGTACCGGCTCGTACGCAGAGTGCGCAAGGAATCCCCCGAGATAAAGGGGCGCATCCTCTCCATTGTCGCCCGCCTCAATTCAAACCCCGATCGCATCCTCAAAGGCGAGCAGACCAGCCCAGGAGAGCTGAGAAAGCTCGCTATAGCTTGCGGCATCGTCGACGGCATCGCGCTCATTGCGGCGGACGAGCCCACCAACCATCTTGACATCCACTCCATTGAAGCGCTCGAACGGGCGCTGGCGCAGTACCCCGGAGCGGTCGTTGCCGTAAGCCACGACGAGCGCTTCCTGGAGACGGTATGCACAAGACGCATTCATATCGAACGCGAAGGGGACGAGTCGCGCTGCCATATTTCCTGAAACATCGCCTGGGCGACGGATTCGACGCCGCGCCCAGGCCCAGGCGTCAGCCCCTGTGCGTATCCGGGCGTCGCCCTCGGTTCGCGTCGTGTCAAGCACCCCAGGCAGCGGCTTCTTATCTGCAGGTTCTTAGCAAACCCGCAAGCTCCTTGTTTTCACGGAGCGCCGAGTCCTCGCAGACGCAAAATGCACGAAACGGCTCCCCGACACTCGCAAAACTCACGAAACGTATCAAATACCCTTCAAGATCAGGGCAACATGCGCTTCCAATCCCAAAATTACTGGACAGAATATGCGTTAGTGTAGATTATCTTGCATGAATTGCCCAGGAAGCGACATCCGATTGATACGTTTCGTGCAATATGCGAGTGCCAGAACGTGTTTTGGCGCATTTTAACCCGCAGACACCCTAAGCCTCGGCTTCTCCGGCAAAAGACACGACTCGCTACTCCACGCCGAGCGCATCGGCAAGCTCGAGCCACTCGTCTTCGAGCGCCTCTTTCGCCGAGCGCAACTCATCGAGCTCCGCCTGCAGCTCGCCCAAACGCACGAAATCGGTGGGATCGGCGCCGTCCATCTCGGCCTGCTTGTCCTCCACCTTGCGAGCAGCCGTACCCATTTTCTTATTAAGGCTTGCCAAGCGCTTTTTCATCTCGCGCAATTCCGCGTTGGTGTAGCCAGAATCGGAAGCCTTCGAAGAAGCGCCCTGCTGAGCCTGGGCCGCCGCTCCCTGCCCCGTCACGTCGGCGAACGTTCGCCCGGATGCCGCGGACCGATTGCGCTCGTCAAGCAGCTCGAGATATTCGTCAACGCCGCGCGGGCAATGGCGAAGCTTGCCGCCTACGAGCGCATACTGATCGTCGGTGACGCGCTCCATGAGATAGCGGTCGTGCGTCACCATGACAAGCGTGCCCGCCCAGGTGTCCAGCAAGTCCTCGAGCACCGCAAGCATGTCGGTATCGAGGTCGTTTCCCGGCTCGTCGAGAATGAGCACGTTCGGCTCGTCCAAAAGGATGAGCAGAAGCTGCAACCTGCGCTTCTGGCCGCCCGACAAATCGCAGATGCGCGTGTACAGGTGGCGGGACGAAAAGCCCAGGCGCTCAAGGAGCTTCGCCGGCGTGGTCTCCTTGCCGTCGAGCACGACGCGCGTGCGATAGCGCGAAAGTACTTCCGTCACGCGATACTTGCTCATTTCCTCGAGCTCGTCCAAGCGCTGGGAAAGCACGGCGAATTTGACCGTTTTGCCTATTTTCACGAATCCGGAAGTGGGCTTGAGCGCGCCCTGGATGATCTTGAGCAACGTGGTCTTGCCGGCGCCGTTTTCGCCAAGCACGCCGATGCGGTCGCCCGGCCCGATGATCCAGTCCACATTGTCGAGCACCGTGCGGTCCCCGAAACGCTCGGTCACGCGAGTCAGCTCCACGCACTGCTTGCCCAGGCGCTGCATGGCCATAGCCCGCAGCTCGAGCGTGTTACGCACGGGCGGCTCTTCGGCGATGAGCTCCTGAGCCAGCGCCATATGGAATTTCGGCTTGGTGGAACGGGCGCGCGCGCCGCGGGAAAGCCATGCGAGCTCTTTGCGCATGAGGTTCTTGCGCTTCTGCTCGGTTACCTGCGCTACGCGGTCGCGTTCCACGCGCTGCAAAACGTAGGCGGAATATCCGCCCTCGAACGGATCGACCAGGCCGTCGTGCACCTCCCACATGGCATTGGCCACCTCATCGAGGAACCAGCGATCGTGCGTGACCGTCAAAAGCGCTCCGGTACCCTTCGGCCAACGACGGTTCAAATACGCCGCAAGCCATGCAATAGCGTGCATGTCCAGGTGGTTTGTCGGCTCGTCGAGCATGAGCACGTCCCAATCGCCCACGAGAAGACGAGCAAGGTCCACGCGACGACGCTGACCGCCCGAAAGCGTCTTCACCTTGGCATCCCATGCGATATCCGCAATCAGCGCTGAAATAACCTCGCGCACGCGCGGATCGCCAGCCCAGACGTATTCGGGGGTGTCCCCCACCACCGCGTATTCGACGCTCGCTTCGTCTTCGAGCGAATCGCGCTGACCAAGCATGCCGATGCGCAGGCCGCGCGTATGACGAACCAGACCGTCGTCGGGCTCGACCAGGCCCGCCAGCACGCCGAGCAGCGTGGATTTGCCGTCACCGTTTTGGCCCACGATGCCTATGCGATCGCCTTCATGGACGCCGAGCGTCACGTTGTCGAGAACCGTTTTCGCCGGATATTCAAGATGGATGCCTTCGCACCCGAACAGAAATGCCACGTACTTCGCCTGCCTCGTATATCGAAATTGCGTTGAATCAATGATGTATCCAGCCATTGTACCAGGCTCGGCGCGTTCGTTTCGTCACCTTGCTGCCGTCTTTGTCACCAAGCCGCTACCCGCCCGTCAAGCTCGGGACAGCGCGATCGGTCATATTGGAAGGAGAATTCAAGGAGGAACGCCATGAGAAGAGCCGCCTACACCAACGACATCTCGAAACCGCCCATCGTGCTTCGCGTTCTGGGGAGCATCGTCAAATGGGCGCTCATCGCCCTGCTTGCGGGCCTTGTGGCGGCAGCAGCGTATTTCGTCGTGCGAGGATACGCGCTCTATAACAACGCCGCGCAGGAGAAAAGCGTCGCGGACATGGTTACAGACATCGAGTCGCGCGCCGGCTTCACGCCGCTCGAGGAGCTCCCCGAGACATACCTGGCGGCAGTCGTATCCGTCGAAGACCACCGTTTCTACCAACACCCCGGATTCGACGCGCTCGCTACAGGCCGTGCGCTGTTCAACGACTTGCGGGCAGGAGCGATCGTCGAAGGCGGCTCGACCATCACGCAGCAGCTGGCGAAAAACGAGTTCTTCTCCCAGGAGCAAGTCGTGGAGCGAAAGATCGCGGAGGTGTTCATGGCATTTGATATCGAACGCGCCCTGGGCAAAGACCGTATTTTAGAGCTCTACGTGAATTCAATCTATTTCGGCGAAGGCCTCTATGGCATCGGCCCGGCCTGTCAAGGATACCTGGGCAAGGCACCCGGCGCCATGAACGACTGGGAAAGCACCATGCTTGCCGGCACGCCGAATGCCCCCAGCGTCTACGCCCCCACTCAGAACTACGACCTGGCATGCCAGCGTCAGGCGCAGGTGTTGGAGCGCATGGTGAAATACCGCGCAATCACACAGGAAGATGCGAACGCCGTAGCGGCCCAGGCAAACGAATCGCCCTGGGCGTAGAACGAGAACTATAATGCTGTCAAACGGCAAGGAGGAGCAGCTATGGACACCAAAGCCATCGTGAGGCAACAACGTGCCTACTTCGACACGGGAGAAACCTTGAACGTGGATGCACGTATAGACGCGCTCTGTCGGCTTCGTGCCGAAATCAAGCGCTCGGAACGCCGCATCATCGACGCCCTTGCCTTTGACCTGGGAAAATCATCGCAGGAAAGCTACATGTGCGAAATAGGGCTCGTACTTTCCGAGCTTCGCCACCACATAGCGCACATACGGGAATGGGCCGCGCCGAAGCGCGTACGCACCGATGTGGGCAACTTTCCTGCACGCAGCTTCACCATAGCCGAGCCGTATGGCGTCGTGTTGGTCATGGCTCCTTGGAACTATCCCTTCATGCTCTGCATGGAGCCGC
>USEQ01000114.1 GCA_900553655.1 uncultured Slackia sp.
CGCGTCGACCGCATCGAGGACTTCGTTGGCCTCGCGTACGTTTCCGCGTGCGATTTCAAAATCGAGCTCGCGGCTCCCGATGCGCCGTGCGGCATCGACGAGGGGGGAGAGCTTGCGCTGCAACATATGGGAGGCGCGCATGGCGATGAGGGCAAGCATGGCCGCAAACAGAGCAGCGCCCAAGAGTAGGACGGCGCTCTGGGGGTCAGGGAATGCGTCTCGTAGCGCCTTGGAAACGAAGTCGGGGTCGAAATCATAGATGAGCACGCAAACGTTGCCGTTTTCCAGGGATGCGCTCGCCGCGTAGACGGGCGAGCCTAGCGGGGAGGAATAGACCACGGAATCCACGCTGCCGTCGCGAAGAAACGCCTCGGCCAACTCCTCGCTTCGCGCATCGAAGTCCCCTTCGACAAGTTTTCCCGCCTCGTCGAAGACGCCCCATCGGTAGCACGACGGCACGTCGTCGTTCTCAACGGTGCCGCGTGCTTCTATCTCTCCGACCATCGCCTCGTGGTTGATGCTTGCGTAGTTGCTGGGGTAGAGGATGCCGGAGTCTACGGCCACGATAAGCAGCGACACCACGGCGCCCGCCATGAAGAGCGACCCTATCAGCACATAGACGAAATACCTGGCGATGACGAGGGAAAACGGCATGCCGCGTCGTATCTTTCCCTGAAATGCTGCGGATTTCGCTCGATGCTTCCCGTTCGGTTTCAGCCTATCCATCTGTATCCTATCCCCCAGACCGTTTCTATCGGCGATGCGCCGGCGTCCTTCAGCTTCGATCGGGCGTTGCCCACATGCACGGCGACGGTGGAAACGTCGCTTCGGGCGTCCCAGCCTGCCACGGATTGCAGAATCTGCGCCTTGGAGAATACCTGCCCTGGGTGTTTCGCGAGATGCGCGCATATCTCGTATTCGGACTTCGTCAGCCTGATGAGTTCACCGCGCACGAAAATCTGCTTCGCGGCCAAGTCTATCCATATGTCGCCGAATGAAAGCGCCGTATGGTGCTCGCGACGTTCGCGTCGCAAATGGGCGGCCACTTTCGCACGAAGCTCCGCTGCGCCGAACGGCTTCCTGATGTAGTCGTCGGCTCCGATTGACAGTCCCGTGACCGCGTCGTTTTCCTCGCTTTTCGCCGTGAGGAACACGATGGGGCAGTCGAGGCGGTCTCGTACGGCCGACACGAAGGCGAACCCGTCGGTACCGGGCATCATGACGTCGCATATCACGAGGTCGAAGCGAGAGAGGTTCAGATCAAACGCCCTGTCTGCGTTCTCGGCGGCGACCACTTCGTGGCCGTCTTTTTTCAGGATGGTCGCGAGCAAGGAAAGAATCGTCGGCTCGTCGTCTATGGCAAGAATCCTGGCCATGCTCGGTTCGCTCCTTTCTTTGTTGTGGTGCGCGCAAGCCGGCCTGGAGCGGCTTGCGCGCACTGGGGATCAAGCGTATCGGCATCGTCGCATTGCGAGGCTCGGTCAATCGCCTGGAGAATCGGCATACTCCCACGTGCAGGCGCTTGAGCCTTTCACGCTCATCTTGATATAGGGCTTATCCTCGTCGAGCATTGTACCGAAAGACACCAGTATCACGCGTCGAGCTGCCCCTTCGGCGTCTTCGGCCTGGATTTCGTAGACGTAGTTTTCGTAGGCGCCCGCGGCGTCGTCGTAGACCTGGAAATACGATTCGGCGTCGGGTGTTTGCGCATAGCAGATGTCTGGTTGCTGCCAAGGGGTTGCGCGATCGATTATGGTTTTGACAAACCATGCATCGCGGCTTTGCGCGACCCAGGCGCCGGCCGCGGTGCACACCACCACGACGGCAAGGGCGACAATGAGGGAGACCAGGGTTTTACTGCGGGTCATGGAAGCTCCTATTCTTTCGTACGACGGCGGTCTTCGAAACGTTTCACCCATATGAGCCATAGGACGATCGAGATGATCGTGCCCGCGGCGCATAGGGCGACGCTTATGGCGGCGTTGGCAAGCAGCGCATCGAGCAACGCTTCTTGTTCATAGGGCGCAGCGGCCAGAGGAACCTCGATGCTGAGTGCGGCAAGACGCGCAGGCCACGTGAAGGGAACGGCAATCAGGGCAAGCGGCGCAACCGATGCGCTCAGTGTGCCCGTGACCAGTCCGTTTCCCAGCCCTCCGAGCGATGCGAGAGCGGTCATGAAGCCGAACGCTCCGAGGGCGATGGCGGCGTTGCGTCCCCATGCGAGGGCTGCTGCGCTGGCAATGATGTAAAGCGCGGTCGAGCCCGCCGCTAAAGCGGCGAATGACAACGCGATGGTTGCGGCCGAGGGTGTGGGCTTGCCAGCCACCGTCATCATGCTCACGACCAGCAGCAGCGCACCAAGGCAGGCAAGCGCGCCTAGCCCCAGCAGCACGACGCCTTTCGCGGCGAACGCGCGGCCGCGCGATGGATGGCCCAAGAGGTTGGCGTATTCGCCCGCATCGCGTTCGGCATCGATGGACAATCCGCAGGCGATGCCGGCAAGAAGCGAAGCTCCTGCGCCTAAAAGCTGCACGAACGCATCATAGGCAAGCAGCGCATCCCATGGCGTGGTGGCGAAATACGCTCCCGCGGCAAGGCCGATCGCCGCGGCGAGCACTGCATGCAGCGCCACGATTGAAGATCGGCGCAGGCGCACTGCTTCGGAGCGCACGAGGGTGAAAAAGGTCGACCGATGCGGGCGGTGACACGCGGCGGCCGATACACGATGAGAATGATTCATGGCTAGCGCACCTCCTGCTTGGCAAACCACGCCGCACCTGCGAAAACGAGCGCGACTCCGAATGCGACGGCAATGACCAGCGCGGCGACCCATGCGCCGTCTACGATGCCGAACGCTTCCCCTGGCACGAGCGGCACGCCCGAAGGGGCGACGCCCGCCAAAGGAGAGCACAGCCGCATGGCCGCCGCGGGCGGCAGCAGCCACCAGAGATGGTTCGCATAGCATGCGATGCCTGCGGCCAGCTGCGTCAGAAGCGGGCCTGCAATGCCGCAGAGCATGCCGAAGCGCATGGTGAGGAAAAGCCCTGCGGGAATCATCCAGAGCGATGAGGCGCTTAGAAGCGCGGCCATGCATATGCTCGCCACCGGCCCGGCGGCGCTTCCACCCAAAAGCCAGATCGTGCTCGAAGCAAGGGCGACCACGAGGTTTGCGGCCAAGACCAGCGCAAACGCGTAGACGACCTTCGCATGCCAGACGCTTTGCGGCCGCATGGGCGCACTCATGACACCGTGGAATTTCTGCCGCACGTCGATATTGGCCACGTTTGTCGTGACAAGCGCAATGGCGACAGGCAGCAGAAGCGTGTACCACCAGCACCAACCGTAGGTATTGAATCCCATGCCGCCCGGCCCGTGACCCCCGGTGACAAGACCCGAGCTCATCAGGCCAAGCAGACACAGGGGAAGCGGAGCTATGAGCACTGTCTTGCGCGCCGCAGTACGGGCCCCCTTCATAGCTTCCGCCGCGAACGCTTCGCGAAAGCCGCGCAGGTCTTTGCGCGAGGTGTCGCAGCGAGACGTTGACTTCGTTTTCATTGGTTGCCACCGTTCCTTTCCGTGCTTTTCTGCGCCTTGCTGCGGCACACGTCCATGAACAGCTTTTCCAAATCGATGTCTTCAGTGAAATCGGACTCGAAGGCGAGCGTTCCCTTCACGATGATGCCGATGCGATCGGCCACGTGTGCCACCTCGGTGAGAATGTGGCTCGACACCACCACGGTGATGCCTGCATCGGCGAACGAGCGGATTTGATCGCGCAGCTCTTCGATGCCGATGGGGTCAAGACCGTTGGCTGGCTCGTCGAGCACGAGCAGTTTCGGATGCGCTACGAGGGCAAGTGCGATACCAAGACGCTGCTTCATGCCGAGCGAGAAGCTTCCCGCTCGCTTCGATCCGGTGTCGGCGAGTCCCACCGCCTCCAACACCTCTTCGATACGTGCGTTGTCGATGCCGAGCATCGTGGTGCGCACGCGCAGGTTTTCACGCGCGGTCAGGTTGGGGTAGAGCGGGGGACGCTCGATGAGCGACCCGATATCGTAGAGATCTTCGCGGCGCCAGGGGCGCCCATCGAATAAGATTTCGCCCGAAGTGGGGCGTAGCATGCCGGTGACCATTTTGAGCAGGGTCGATTTTCCTGCGCCGTTCGGGCCGAGCAGCCCGTAAACACGCCCTGTTTCCACGTGTATGTCCACGGCATCGACCGCGGTCTGCGCGCGCTCGCCGCGTCCGAACGATTTCGTCAGCGCACGTGTTTCCAAAAGGCAATCCATGTGTTCTCCTGTCTCTCGATGTCGTTAGCTGCGTTTCCTTGCTGTATCCAGCATGGGCCACGTTTCTAAAGAAACTTGAAAGATAGGGAAGAAAAATGCGATGGGCCGATTTCGATTGCGAGATGAAATACGGCGCATGCGGTTGCGTTTGCCTTTGCGCGTCGTTTGCATACGCAACAGGCCCCGGTATTGCCGGGGCCTGTTGTCTGTCGGTTTGAATTGTTCGAACGCCTCTATTCGTCCTGTTCCTTGTTCTCGTTATCGTGGAAGAGCAGATCGAAGGCGTAGCGCATGATGCTCGAACGACGAATGACGCCCACAAGGCGGCCATGCTCGTCGATGACGGGAAGCTTTTTGAACTTCTTCTTTGCCAGCGTATCCGCTACGCGTCCTACGCTCTGGTTTTCCGTCACGCACAGCACTTTGCGCGTAGCAAGTTCCATCACGTTGCGGTCTTTAAGCGAAAGCACCTTCTGCTCGATGGTTTCGTCGTCGTAGTACAGCATGGTAGGAGCGCCGCCCGAGAATATAGAGCGAGTCTTATGCTCGGCGATTGCGCGCATGATGTCGCCGTCGCTGATGAATCCGACTACATGGCCGTCGTCATCGACCACCGGCAGGCTGCTTACCCCTCGATCGATGAGGATTTTCGTCACATCCTTGAGCGTCGCCTGCGCCGAGCACGAATAGGCGTCGCGTTCCATGATCGATCCGACCGTTACCGTTTGCATGGCTTATGCCTCCCTTTTCTTCGAGCGGACCTTCACGATGGCGAACACAAGCGTTGCGGCGCCGACGAGTGCGCAGATTCCATAGGCTGCCTGAACGCCCAA
>USEQ01000115.1 GCA_900553655.1 uncultured Slackia sp.
AGGGGGCGCAACGTCTTTACAGACGCCGCGCCCCCTCCTCGAAGCTATAAGCAACATCATAGGCGGTTAGGTTTTCAGAACCCCGCACCACGATCGCAAAACCAATCGTAGGCAACTAGAGACTCTCGTTTACCTTTGCCACCATCTTGTCCGTTTCTTGCTGCGTTCCTGCATTCATCAGGTAAATTCCGCCCGCCACCAGGGCAATACCGATCCCTGTATAAAGCGTAAACGGCTCTCCCCACACCATGCAGCCGATGATGGTAGTGGCAACCGTACCCAAACCGCCCCAAATGCCGTACGCAAGACCAAGCGGAACGGTCTTCAGAACAATAACGAAAATTGAAAACGATATAACGTAGCCTATTACAACCGCAATAGACGGACCGAGAATCGTAAAGCCCTCGGAAAGCTTAAGCATGGTCGTCGCAAAAACCTCGGTAACGATCGAAACACCCAGAAGAACATACGGCATGGTTTACACCCCCAGCTTCAGCACGACAACGCCGCCGATGATGGCGGCCAGGCCCAATGCTTTCTTCACATTGAACCCTTCTTTCCAAACCACAGCGCCGACAATAGCCGTCAGAGCAATTCCCAAGCCCGTCCACGCGGCATACACCGGCCCTAACGGCAAATGTTCAAGCGTAAGAGCAATCAGATAAAACGCAATACCGTAACCAAGAACCGTGCCCACAAGCGGCAACTTTCTCTGGAAGCCGTTGGAGAGCTTCATCATAGAGTCCCCAAAGACCTCGGCCACCACGGCAACGCCTATCAACGCGTACGCGACCATAGTATCAATCCTTCCTTTCGGCCTTCCCCCGACCATGCGCGCCCAAGCACGCATGCTCAGCCGGCGAACCGTTCGAATAACTTTGTTCATTGATTGCTCGGGAAACGATAAACTATGCCATTATGGCAGAGTCAACGAATTAGCCAGGCAATTCGTTGACCCCACAAGCGCTTCATAAACGAGCTTGTAAGACAGCCATAGCTCGCAATCAACAAGCCGGCTTCAAGCGCCCGCCCAAAGCCAGAAGCAACAAACCAATGCAGGGAGAAGCATGAAAAACGAGCTGTTGAGCATCGGAGAGGTTTCGCGCATGAAGGGCGTCAGCCCCAAGTCGCTGCGCTACTACGAGCAACTCGGCATCCTTACGCCCGCTCGCGTAGACGAGCACAGTGGCTACCGTTATTACGCTATGAGCCAAATGATCGTCGTCGACGTGATAATTACCTGTATCGAACTGGGAATCCCCCTGAAATCGCTCACCAATTACCGCAAGCCGGACGGGTTGCTCGATATTGCCTCGCTTCTCGAAAAGGGTCGCGAAACGGCCATCGATAACATTCGGAAAGCGCGGGCTTCGCTTGCGCAAATCGACAGCTATCTTCGTGAAGCACACGAGCAAAGCCGCATAGAGGACGAGCATCTTCCGTACAAACGCATCGTTTCTCGTCGAACGATTATGCATGCTCCCTGGCAAAACGACCGCTTCGACGCAAAAAACTACCTGTCCCTGACCACCTCCCTTTACAACCGCGCAGCACAACTCGGCACCGTACCTCTTTACCAATGGGGCATGATGCGTACGCCGCGCGAAGAAGGCGCGCAATGGAGCGTTTTCGTGGAAGTGGCCCTCGAAAAAGAGCCCGAACGCGTCAAAAACGGAAGCACGACACTTTTCGACAAATCGTCGGATGAGGAAATAACGATCGGCACAACCATCGAGGGCACGTATCTTGGAAGCAGGTTGCGGGGCGTAGGGTTCGACCAATGCTTTCATGATGTTTTTCACATGGCAGAAAAGATGGACGGAGCCCTCATCGCAACCGAAGTATGGACGGACGAACTCGATCCGCGCAACTATATCGTGGAATTGCTCGAAAAACAGTAGCAGCAACACACCGCTTCCCTTCTTTCCAGCCTCCCCTTCTCTGCATAAAAGAACGGCACCCTCTCGGATGCCGTTCTCATTCATAAGCTTATGCGAAAAAACGTGCTTAGTCCTCTTCGAGGGCAGCAAGGACCTCTTCGGTCATGTCCATGGTGTGATAGACGTTCTGAAGGTCTTCGAGTTCTTCGAGCTTGTCAACCAGACGCATGACCTTTTTGGCGTCGGCCGGAGAAATCTCGGTCGGAGTGGTGGGCTCCATGGTGAGCTCTGCACCCTTGGTCTCAATGCCCGCAGCCTCGAGAGCGTTCTTGACGGCCATGAGGTCGGAAGGAGCGGTGTAGACGATCCACTCTTCGTCGGCGTCTTCGTAATCGGATCCGCCGCACTCCGCAACCATCATCATGAACTCGTCTTCGTCGACGGCGTTCTCTTTGTCGGCGACCTTCTTGTCATCGCTCTTGATGACCTTCTCGATCATGATCTGGCCCTTGCGCTCGAACTGGAAGGAAACACAGCCCGGCGTGCCCAGGTTGCCGCCATGATGACGGAAAGCGGCTCCCACGTCAGCAGCGGTACGATTGCGGTTGTCGGTCAGAGCCTCGCACAGAATGGCGACGCCAGCAGGACCGTAGCCCTCATACGTCAAGGTCTCGTAATTCGCCGCATCCTTGCCGGTACCGAATGCTTTGTCGATAGCGGTCTTAATCTTATCCTTCGGCAGGGAGTAACCCTTCGCCTTTTCGATCGCCGCAGCCAAAGACGCATTGTTCGCGGGATTCGGGTCGCCGCCTTCCTTCGCCGCAACGGTGATGTTACGGGAAAGCTTGCTGAACAGAGCGGAGCGCTTGGCGTCCTGCGCAGCTTTACGATGCTTCGTGGTAGCCCATTTAGAATGACCGGACATGCTTGCCTCTTTCTTGCTATCGAGTGTGCACGTTTGCGCACAGGGCGCGATACGTGCGTCGCGTGCGTCTTGAGAAAATACCGCGCGATAGTTTACTGCAAAACCCCAGCTGCGTAAAGGAAGAGTCCTTCACGCAGCACAGAACGCAAAGTAAAACCTTAGCCCTTCTTCAGCTCTTCGGGATTAAGCTGAACCGCCACTTCGCGATTATCGCGGTCTTCGAAGGCCTCCTGCACTTCGACCTGGTCTTCTTCACCGAACGTGTCGATGATTCCCTCGCTTGCACGGCGAGCCTCGGCATCTGCGAAAGTCGCACTGTCAGCGCCTTCGGGAGAAGTGACATACAGAACACCGCGTTTCGCGTCGGCCTTTGCTTCAATGAGCAAGAAGGTGAATCCGACAATACCAGCAACCGTAGACGCGCACAGAATAGCGGCCTTTGCCATGGCGATGTGCGCCTCGTCGACATAAGCAAGATTGGCAACGAAAATCGCCATGGTAAATCCTACGCCGCCAAGAATAGCCGCGCCTATCATATGAATCCACGAAACATTGGTCGGAAGCGACGCAAGCTTGGTTTTCACCACAACGAAGCTAAACAGCATGATGCCAATCGGCTTGCCCAAAAGCAGACCGAAGAACACGCCCATGAACACCGTGTCGCCAAAAAGCATCGACGGATCGATTCCCGCTAGATGCACGGCGGCATTCGTCAACGCGAACAGAGGGAGAACAAGGAAGTACACCCACGGGTACAGCTTGTTTTCGAGCCTGGTTGCCGGCGGAATAACCTGAGCGGCAATGGCGGAAAGGTTCTTCACGTTGCGCATGTAATCCTTCTGGCCGATAACAGGCTCATCGGGATTGAAGGAGTCGTATGCTTGGCGAATCTTTTTGCCAGACCAAGACAAGAACCCGCGAAGATTAACGCGCGAACCTGAAGGAATGGTGAACGCAAGAAGCACACCTGCAATGGTGGAATGCACGCCGCTCATGAAGACGCAGAACCACAGAACCACGCCAAGCGCCAGATACGGCACCAACGAATAGACATGCGTGCGATTCAGCAACAGCAGCAACACGACAACACCCGCCGCGGCAGCAAGCCACATGAAGCTTGGCGCCTGACCGTAGAAGATGGCAATGACGAGAATGGCGATGATGTCGTCCGCAACGGCAAGCGTGGACAAGAAAACGCGCACGCCAGCGGGGATGCGATTGCCCAATAGCGCCATGATGCCGAGGGCGAATGCGATATCGGTCGCGGTGGGAACGCCCCAACCATGAACGGTGTCAGGATGACCGATGTTGAACAGCAGGTAGATGACGATGGGAACCAAAACGCCGCCGCATGCCGCAACAATAGGAAGCAACGCCTGACGGATGTTGGTAAGCTCGCCGACCGTCATTTCGTACTTGATCTCTAGGCCGACGATCAGGAAGAAGACCGCCATGAAGATATCGTTAATGATATGGCCGGCGGACATAGTATACGCGGTGCCGCCGATAACGAACCCGATCTCCTGATGAATCAAATGCTCGAAAGCCTCATAAGCGCCCGTATTCGCAATGACAAGCGCCGCGATGGCGGCAAGCAGCATGATGCCTGCAGACTTTGTCGCCGAATGAGTGAACTCGAGAATCTTTTTGTATCGCGCTTGATGACCGCGAACCTCGTCGATGAAAATCGACGGTTCGGTGTTGCGCTCCTCGCTCGCAGCGGCCATGCTCACACCCCTCCCGAAATCGACGCGCACACAGATGCCAAGGGCAGTCGCCCCTTCTACGACGCTTTCGCGACCGCGCTCGAGACGACCGCGTTGGCAGATGCAACCATAGGCGAAAGATGCCTTGAATGCGCGTTTTTCCTGTACGTTGAAGTTGCTATTATATCCCCCGTCATTCGGTGTTCCTGTTAAAACCACATGAAACACCGTCGGAACAGCATGCGAGCGCGCGAAAGCGACGGCCGAGCATCTCGCGGTCTCAGACGATTCTTGCGCTCCACTTGTGTAAGGAGGTTGCAGTGCACGCCGATCTTATTATCACAGGCACGCACGTGTTCACAGGGCTTGACGATGAAGCAAAACCCCTGTCCAGCTGCGTGAAAGACGGAAGAATACAGGAAGTCGTCGCCCCCGGCGATGCCCAGCGCTTCATTGGCCCCGATACAAAGACCGAGGATTTCAAAGACGCTTTCGTCTGCGCCGGACTGCATGACGCCCATTTGCACGCTTTCCATTCGGCCCTGTATTCCAGTCCGCTCGCCGAAAACTTTCTCGGAGAAAACGAAGCGGACTGTGTAGCACGCCTC
>USEQ01000116.1 GCA_900553655.1 uncultured Slackia sp.
ACCCCTTCCTGCTGCCCATTACCTTTTGTCCCATTGCATAATGTTTTCTTTTATACCATTATTAAAATGTTTTCTTCTATATCATTATAATAATGCTGCCTTTTATATCATTATAATAATTGACATGCCGAATGTAAAGTGTTATCTTTTACTTACAAAATGTAAGTTCAAACTTTCAATATGTAATTGCAAAAGGAGAATTCCCTTGGAGAAAAAACTTATTCACGGCCCCATCACCAAATCCATTCTGCTTTTTTCAGCTCCTATTATCCTGGGCAACCTGCTCCAGCAGCTTTATAATGTTGTGGACACTCTGATTGTCGGCCGTTTTCTTGGCGCGGATGCGCTTGCTGCCGTAGGCTCCTCTTTTACCCTGATGGTATTTCTGACCTCCGTTATCCTCGGGCTGTGCATGGGAAGCGGAATCAGCTTCTCCATACTGTATGGCGCCGGCAATACGCAGCGCCTTCATGCATGTTTTCTTCTTTCCTTCATTATGATCGGGCTGATTACTATTTTAATCAATCTTCCTGCCCTGCTCCTGCTGGATCCTATCATGACGCTCCTGCACATTCCTGTAAGCATACGTCCGGAAACCAGAAGCTACCTGCAGGTCATTTTATACGGACTTTTTTTTACTTTCCTGTACAATTATTTCTCATCGCTGCTTCGTGCTTTGGGGAATTCCCTTGTGCCGCTTCTTTTCCTTGCGCTTTCCGCACTCATGAATATCGCGCTTGATTTACTTTTTGTGATTTCTTTTGGCATGGGAATTGCAGGGGCCGCATGGGCAACCATCATATCGCAGGCATTTTCCGCCCTTCTATTGGCCGTTTATACCATACGCAGGCTCTCCCTGCACCGTATCCGGCCGAAAACCCTGCATTTTGATCGCCTGCTCCATTTCCCCGATGCCGAACGTGTGGGTGATGAGCGGCTCCACATTGATGCGCCCCGCACTCAGCAATTCCACAGCCCGAAGATGCGTATCCGGGTTGATGAAAGAGCCGCGGATGGCAAGCTCTTTTTTGTATACGTCGAACAACGGCAGCGGAACCGTAGCCGTAGGCGCGGGCACACTGAACAGCAGCACCGTCGCGCCGAAGCCCGCGGCCTCGAAGGGAACGAACTCTATGCCCGCCTGGGCCACAAGACGAGCTTCCACCCCCGTCGGCGTTCCCGCGAAGAGGACCTCGTGCCCGCGGTCGCGCAAGATGTCGGCCAGCGCAAGCGCCGGATTGATATGACCGGCGGTACCTCCGCCGGAAAGAACGACCTTCATCGTCTGCTCCTTTCAGAAACGCCTTCTCTGCCCTTCGCCCCATTGCGCGGCGTACGCTCCCGGGTCTTTTCCTCACGACCCCGCATAACATCGCGCGACCGACGCTCGGAACGAGACGAAGGGGATATGCGCGCCGAATCCGCAAGACGCCCGTTACGAGAGGGACGCATCGGAGCCGCCGCGCGAACGCGCTTCGTATGAGAACGCAGGCCTGCGCCGCGCGAACCCTTCTTATCGTCCTCGCGCATGCTGCGCACCCGAGGACGCTGGTCGTCAACCCTGATGACATTCAAATCGTTACGTCGGCGTTCGTGAGGGGTCAGCGTATTCGATCCGACCGAGACCGACATGATCAAGCCGACCATGAACAACGACGCGAGAATCGAAGAACCGCCCGACGAAATGAACGGGAGCGGCTTGCCCGTCGTGGGAAGAAGGCCCGTAGCGCATGCCATATTCAAAAACGCCTGAGCCACAAGCATGACCGTGAGAGAGCCCGCCATCATGCAGCCGAAATTGTCCGGAGCGTGATGGGCGATGCGCAATCCCGCGAAAAGCACCACCATAAACAGGGCTATCACAAAAAGTGCGCCGATAAGACCGAGTTCTTCTCCGATGATGGAGAAGATGAAGTCCGTCTCCGCTTCGGGCAGATACAAGAACTTCTCTCGCGAATTGCCCAGACCGACACCGAAGATGCCTCCTTCGGCAAAGGCGTAAAACGACCTGATCATCTGGTACCCGGTACCGTATCCCCCTTCGCCGTCGTCCCAGGGGTTCAGCCATACGCTGATACGGTCGGAGCGATAGCCGGCCAGCCCGATAACGCCCACGACCCCGACTACGACAACCAAGGGAATGAGGCGTTTCATAGGAAATTCCCCAAGCCACATCGCCGTAATAATACCTACGAGGATGATGGCCGCCGAGCCCATATCGGACTGGGTCTTGTACAAAAACGCAACCGGCAAGACGACGAGCACCACCGACGAAACGAGCGCCTGCTTCGCGTCCGTGAATTCATTGCGGAAATCGTAGAGCACCTTCGCCGCAGCCAATACGATGGCAATCTTGGCAAACTCCGTAGGCTGCAAACTGAAGCCTCCGATAAGAATCCATCGCTTCGCGCCGAGGATTTCGGTGCCGACGAAGGGAACGGCTAGCAGCAACAGAGCGCACACGCCCCAAGATAGCCGAAATGCCCAGCCGCCCTTCCATACATGGTAGGGGATGAATTTCGCGATGACGAACGCGCCGATCGCGCCCACGACCGCAAAAAGAGCCTGCTTGCCAACGTAGGAAAAGATGCTGTCGCCCTGGCTGATGGTTTCGACGGTAGAAGCGGAAAACACCATGACCAGGCCCACCAGCACAAGCAGAAACGAGGCGACCACCAAGAGCACACGCGGCATCATGATGTCGGCCGGTACGCCACGCGCATCCGCTTGGCGACGCATCCGATCGGGCTCGTCGTGCCGTTTTTCACTATGCATGTTCAACCGAGACAACGTCTGCTCGACCCCTATTGCGCGTGCTGGGCGCGAAAGTCGACGAGTTGTTTGAAAACGCGGCCGCGATGCTCGAAGGAGTCGAATTCGTCAAACGACGCGCATGCAGGAGAGAGCACGATCGACATGCCCGGCTGGGCCAAGGCTATTGCCCTATCGAGCGCATCCTCCATATGATCGGCAAGCTCGACGGGGATATCGAGGGAAGAAAGCGCCTCGAAGAAACGCTGCCCCGCTGCACCGAAGCAGACTATCGCATGACAAACGGAAGCAGCCTCGACAAGCTCATCGAGCTCGGTGCCTTTGTCATGGCCTCCGAGCAGAAAAATTGCGCTTTCCTTCGGGAAAGCAGACAGAGCCTTGCAGGTGGCATCAACGTTCGTGGCTTTGGAATCGTTGAAAAAGGAAATCCCGGCGATATCCCCGCAAGGTTCAAGGCGATGCTCGAGAGGCTTGAACGATCTCAAGCCACGACGAACGACTTCCGGCGCAATGCCCGCCGCAAGGGCAGCGCTCGCCGCCGCAAGGGCGTTGCTCGCGTTGTGCTCGCCTTTAATATGCAAACTCGAGGCGGCCACAAGATCGACGGACTCGCCTTCGTAATCCACATGCAGCATACCGTCGGAGAGCCATGCCGCGTTTTCAGACCCGCATGCGTCTATCATGCTGTGATCGAGGCCGGCACCGCAGCCCAAGGGTATGTAGGAAAAGCCTCGTCCGGCCTCTCCTTTGAATTCCTTGACGCAGGCACGCGTGACATCGCACACCGCATCGATTACCAAAGTGCCGTGCGTATCGCCCAGATGGCGATAGATGTTCTTCTTCGCCTCCGCGTATGCATCGAAGGTCATATGCCAGTACAGGTGGTCGGGTGTGATGTTGAGCAACACGGCAACCTGAGGGGCGAACAAATCCATCGAAGCAAGCTGAAACGAGCTCACCTCGGCGACATAGACGTCAGCCGCATCGGAGGCGACAGATTCGATACAGGTCGTTCCGATATTGCCGACGGCGGCAACGCGTTTTCCCGCCGTTTCGAGGATATGCGTGATCAGAGTGGTCGTGGTGGTCTTGCCGTTCGTTCCCGTGACAGCGATCCAGTAGGAATCGGCACGGCTTTCGCGCCATGCGAACTCGACTTCGCTGATAACGGATGCGCTCGCCTCTGCCGCATTCTCGTAAAAACGCGAGAACTGAGATATGCCGGGGCTTGCCACGCAAAGGTCGTAGCGCTCGTCGAACGTGTATCGATCGAAATAGACCTTGGCACCCGCCTTCTCGCAGTCTTTGGCGAAGGCGAGAGCCGATTCGTTATGCTCGCCCGCAGCGATCGTCAGGCTCGAAACGCGCGTGCCAAGAAGATCGAGACAATATTGAGCAACAGCACGACCGCTTTTCCCCAAGCCGAGAACCAATACATCGCCAAGCGACGCGAACGCAGCCTTGCGGCCGTCGATACACACGTTGTCCATTGCCGTTCCTTTCCAGAAAAGATAAGCATCGCAAGCGCCGCTGCGGGCGATGCGTCGAAAAATACCGCCGATGCTTTACAGCCCCATGGCGCCCATGACCATAGGCTGAATAAACCACAGAACAAATCCCGTCGCGGCAAGGACGCCCGAAACAATCCAGAAGCGAATGACCACCTTCGTCTCGCTCCACCCCTTCTTCTCGAAATGATGGTGCAACGGAGCCATCAGGAACAAACGTTTCTTGGTCCTTTTGAAGTACAGAACCTGCAGCATGACCGACAAAGCCTCGGCGACAAACAGTCCGCCGATGATAACCGAGTAGATTTCGGTCTTGGTGATCATGGCGATACAGCCAAGCGCAGCACCGAGCGCCAACGATCCCGTGTCGCCCATGAATATGTCGGCAGGATAGGCGTTGAACCAGAGAAACCCCACGCAAGCGCCAGCAATGGTGGCCCCGAAGACGGACATGGGGAGCATATCCATGCGGTATGCGATGCCAGCCATAACCAACATGACCACCATCACCGTGCCCGCAGCAAGGCCATCGAGGCCGTCGGTCAAATTGACCGCATTGCTCAACCCGCCGAGCAGAATCAAGCTGAACAGCACGTACAGCCACGGAATTCTGAAACCGCCCTCGATGAAATCACATGGAATGACCGTTGTCAGGACGCCAAGGTCGATCGCGGGAAGAAACGGAATCTGAACCGTAGGTTCGATTCCCATGAAATTCACCACGACCAGCGTGAAGATCCCGAAAACCGAGAACTGCCCAATCAGCTTGCCCTTCGGCGTCAGGCCCAGGGAGCGTTCGTGGATGACCTTGG
>USEQ01000117.1 GCA_900553655.1 uncultured Slackia sp.
TGGGGATTGACGCTCATTATACTGCTTGAGCACGCGATACACCTCTTCGGCGACCTCGGCCGGCACGGCCTTCGTCTCCAAGATATCCTCCAGACTCGCTTCCTTAAGGCGCCTGAACCCGCCCATGGCGTCAAGCAGGGCTTTCTTGCGCACAGGGCCAAGGCCGACCACGTCATCGAGAATGGATTTCGTCATGCCCTTACCCCGCAGCTCGCGATGAAATGTAATCGCGAAGCGGTGGCTTTCGTCTCGAACGTGCTTCACGAGGTATAAGGAGCTCGACCCGCTCGGCAAGACAACCGGGCCCGTATCCTGCCAGGGAACGAACAGCTCTTCGTCGCGCTTCGCGAGGCCGGCGACGGGAATATCGGTGATGCCAAGCTCTTCAAGCTGCGCGAGGGCGGCCGTGAGCTGGGGCTTGCCGCCATCAACGATAAGCAGGTCGGGCTTTTTGCCAAAGCGCTCGTCCGCCATGCGCTCAGGGGCGTAGCGACGACCGAGCACTTCGCGCATGCTCAGAAAGTCGTTCGCCTCATCAAGCGGCGTCTTGATCTTGAAGCGCCGATACTGGTTTTTATCGGGCCTCCCTCCCGTGAAGACCACCATGGAGGCAACGGTGTAGCTGCCGTGAATCGTGGAGATGTCGAAGCATTCTATGCGCATAGGCGGCGCATCAAGCGCCAGGGCGCTTTCGAGCTGCATAAGAGCATCGTTGATGCGCTTGTCCTCGTAGTTCGTACGGACCTTGTAGCGGCTCAGCGTGTGGCCGGCGTTCTTTCGGGCCATGGCCAAAAGCTCCGCCTTCTCGCCGCGCTGCGGCACGGTGAAGCGCACCTTCGCCCCATGGGGGCTTGCGAGCTTTTCGGTGAGCCACTGCTCCATGGCGGCTTCGTCCTCGAGCTCACAGTCGACGATCACCTCATGCGGGATGGACGTGGTAGCGTCGTAATAACGAAGCAGGAAATTATGCAGCAGGTCGACATCGGGAACATCGCGACCGCGGTCGAGCACGAATTCGTTTCCGTTGACGATCCTTCCCTCGCGAATCATAAACACGTGCACGCCCGCGATAGTCTCCTCGCGCTCGATGCCGATGACGTCGGCGTTGAGGTTGCGCGTGGAAACGGCGTGCTGGCGGTCCGTGAGGGAATTGATGGTGTCGATGCGCGCTTTGATGCGGCCCGCGCGCTCGAAATCGAGCTCGGCAGCGGCAGCGGCCATGTCCTCGGAAAGCTCTTCGACGAACTCCCTATGATTGCCTGCGAGGAAACGCTCGATGCGCGCAACGTTGCGGCGATACTCCTCCGGCGTGATCCACCCGCAGCAAGCGCCGGGTCCCAGTCCCACATGGGCATCGAAGCATGGACGGCTTCCCGCCTCGGAAAGAAACGCCTCGAGCAATCCGGCATCGATCTTACGCTTGAGCCTACGCCACTCCGCGCATTTGGACGCGCAGACGGGAACGACCTTGCGTGCGATATCCACCAGGTTGCGTGCCGCGCGGCTGTCGGTGTACGGCCCGAAATAGCGCGTCCCCGCCACGTGCTTTTCGCGCGTGTATTTGATCGCCGGAAACACATCCCCTTTGGTGATGGCGATGAACGGATAGCTTTTATCGTCTTTGAAATCGGCGTTGAAAAACGGCGCGTACTGGCTGATCAGGTTCTTCTCGAGCACAAGCGATTCATGCTCGTTTTCGACCACGATGTATTCGAACGAATCGATCTGCTCGAGCATGAGCGGAATCTTGGCGCGCTCATCCTGTCCCATGACGTACTGTTTCATGCGGGCGCGCAGCTGCTTGGCCTTGCCCACATAGATGACCTGGCCGTCTTTATCTTTCCAAAGATACACGCCAGGCAGCGTCGGGACGCTGGCGAGTTCTTTCTTTATTTCTTGTATGCGAGTCTCGTTGTTCATGCATGCAAGTATAAGCCACACAAAACACGACGCCCGAGGCGGCTACATGAATGCGTGGAAGAACTCTATAAGCACGGGGACGAAAGCCGAGCAGATCACGCCGTTGACAACCGAAAGAACCACGGTTTCGCCGTTGGTGCAGCGAATCATCATAGGAAGCGTGGTGTCTTCGCTCGTGGCTCCCGCCGGGGCGATGCAGGTGGGATAGTTCAGGTGCTTCGCAATCCAGGGAATAGTGAAAAACGATATGAGCTCGCGCAGCAGATTCGAAAGAAACGTGATGCTTCCGATCTGGGCGCCTGCGATGCCCGTGAGCATGACCCCGGAAAGGCTGTACCACCCAAGGCCCGACGCTATAGCCGCGCCCGTCGGAAGGGAGAGCCCGCAAAGAAGCGCCGCGATTAGGCCGCCCGCGATAGAGCCAGCGATAATGCCGATAGGGATGATGAGCACGCGCACGTGATATTCCTTCACCTTGCCCACAAGGCCTTTGCTGCCTCCTACGCTGATTCCCACGAAAAACATCAAAGCCGTTAGAATCCAGTCGGAATGGGCAACGAGCGCATCGATCGCGCCGAAGCCGGCATGCGATAGGCCGTAGGCGACGCCCGCGACGAGAGAACCGACGGCCATAACAATCATGACGACCTCCCCGCCAGCAGCATCGACCTCGTTGCGTGCGGCGGCATGGGCGGCGTCCTCCTTATGGCGCCTGGTGATATCGGACATGAACGCACGCGAAAGGGCGTAGACGGCGGCGACCGAAAACACGATAGGCAGCACGGCGAAAGCGAGGCTGCTCAAACCGAGCGAAGCAAGCTCGTCGAGAAACGAATCGCGCCCCCCGAGCATGGCTCCCATGGAAAATATCAGCAAGCCCGTCGAAACGAGCGTGAGTTTTTCGTTCGCGCCCTTCAGCGACGAAGGAAACACGAAAGCGCCCACCAGCACGCCGACGCACATAACGAGGATGATTTCCACGGAACTCCTTTCAACACGAAAGCGCTATTGTACGACGAAGCTCCCTTGAAGCGCATGTAAATCGAAAGATGACGGTTGTGCAACGATGCGACGAGAGCCCCTCCTCCCCTGCATCGGAAGGGAGACAATGCTTTGAATCGCCGTCGCGAGGCGGCGCGAACGACCCGGCTTTCCTGCCGCGCGAAACGCAGGCACGCAGCAAACAGCAGAAGGAGCACCATGACGCCGAAGGAACCCATGCCGCCATCGCCCTACGCCGACATAAGAACCGTAGGCATTCCGCGCGCGCTCATGTTCTACCGCTACGAAACATTGTGGACTTCGTTTTTCGAAGCCATCGGCGTGCGCGTCGTGACAAGCAAACCGTCCGAACGCGCGCTGCTCGAACGGGGCGACGCCCTCTCCATGGACGAATGCTGCCTTGCCTCGAAGCTCTACATGGGCCATGCGGACTCCCTCATGGACGAATGCGACGCGATCTTCGTGCCGAGCCTTGCGAACCTCGGCCGCTTCAAAAGCTTCTGCACCAAGTTCCAGGCGCTGCCCGATCTGGTGCGCAACACCTTCTGTGACACGTCGCCGCGCATCGTGTCCTGCCTCGTGGAGGAGCAAGAGTCCTCCACGTCGATGCAAGACGCCTTCATCGAGATGGGCATGAAATTCGGATGCACGAAGCACGATGCGAAACGGGCCTGGAAGGCGGCGCGCAAAGCCTCGAAGAACAAGCGCAAAAACAAAGAACACGCCTTCGACGCGAAGCTCGACGAACTGCGCCGCAGAAAGAAGAAGGCCGAGGCATCCTCGGACGAAAAAGCCCCGCTCGCCATCTTGGTGGTCGCCCATCCTTACGTGGCGAAAGACCCCCTCATGGGAAAAGGCATCGTCGACGCGCTCGAGGAGCTCGGCGCAACCGTTTTATTCGCCCAGGATTTCGACCGGGAAAAGGCCCTCGAGAAGAGCTTCGAATTCTCCGCGACCCTTCCCTGGATCGTGAACCGAGAGCTGATCGGGGCGCTTCTCTGCCTGCATGAAGACATCGACGGCATCGTCTTGGTCAGCGCGTTTCCCTGCGGCCCCGACTCCATGACAAACGACGCCGTGACCCGCTGCATCAAGGGCAAGCCCATGCTCTCGCTGACCGTCGACGCGCAAAGCGGCACGGCAGGCCTCGAGACCCGCATAGAAAGCTTTATCGACATCCTCACCTACCAGCGAGAAGGAGGCTATCTGCGATGACCGCCCCGAAAGATTGCGCGACGGGCGCGAGCACGCCCGCGCATGCAAACGACCCCTTGCCCCTTCGCGCCGCAAATCTCCTCGGAGACACGCTCGACGCCCTCGATACCCTCGGCCGTCGCTACGACGAAGGTCCACGGGCAAGCGCGTCTGTGCGCAAACAAGACGGCCGTCCCGCCCGACTCGTGGCGAAGCGGGAACGCCGCAAACGAGAGCGCCATGCGAAGACGCGCGTTGCGTTTTTCCGTTACAGCTACTACGACATAGCCTTCCGATTCTTCGTAGAGCACGTTCTCAACGCCGAGTTCGTCTACCTGCCCGAAGCGAACAGGCAGACCCTCGAACGAGGCGCCGCGCAGAGCAACGACTTCGTCTGCGCGCCTTTCAAGCACATCCTCGGCAACTACATGGAAGCCCTCGATGCCGGCGCGGACGTGCTGGTCCAGTTCACGGGACCTTGCCGCCTCGGCTATTACGGAGAGCTTCAGGAATCCATCCTGCGCGATATGGGCTACGAGTTCGAGATGCTCAATTTCGCCGCCATAGCGGGCCGGCCTCTCAAGGAATACGTGCGCACGTGCAAGAAAATCGTCAACCCCGACTTGTCCGTCGCCGACGGCATCAAGGGCATGCTCGTCGCATTCAAGATGATCGAATGCCTCGATGCCTACAACGACCGCTACCTCGAACGCGCAGGGTTCGGCAAAAAAACCGACGTCGAAAGGGCGCGCGCCTCCTTCTTCGAGCGCATGGGACAGGCGACTACGCGCCACGAGGTCGAAGCGGCCTTCCAGGCAGGCATCGAAGACCTCGATGCGGCAACGGAGCCCTTGCCCGAAAACCCGATCCGCATCGGCA
>USEQ01000118.1 GCA_900553655.1 uncultured Slackia sp.
CTACGCCGAGCTTCGAGAGCTTTCCTACATGGGGGCGAGCGTCTTGCACGAAGAGGCTATCTTCCCTGTGAAAGATGCCGGGATTCCGTTGGTTATCAAGAATACCAACCGTCCGGACGATCCGGGCACGGTTATCAGCGAGGAGACCGAGCCTGGCATGGCCGAGCCCATCATCACGGGCATTGCGGGCAAACGCGATTTCGTGGCGGTCCATATTCGCACCAACCATATGTCCAACCAGGTCGGATACCTGCGCAAGGCGCTTTCCATCTTCGAGCGTTACCGTGTGAGCATCGAGCATCTTCCCTCGGGCATCGATTCGTTCGCTGTCGTAGTGCAGGGCGCCGATGTGAAGGACTGCCTGTATTCCATCGTGGGCGATATCCAGCGCGAGCTCGAGCCCGACGAAATCAAGGTTGTCGAGCGTCTCGCGCTTATCTCCACCGTCGGTCGCAACATGTCGAGCCGTCCTGGTATTTCGGGGCGCCTGTTCGGCGAACTGGGCAGCGCCGGTGTCAACATTCGCATGATTGCCCAGGGTTCGGAGGAGTTCGACATCATCGTCGGCGTCAACGACGAGGATTTCGAGCATGCCATCCGCGTCATCTACAATGCATTCGTCGATTCGGACGAGAACGTGATCACCGTCGACGAGCTCGAAGAGAAAGGTTCCTTCAATGAAGTCGTATAACGTTGCCATTCTGGGCGCCACGGGCGCCGTGGGACAGCAGATGCTCCAGTGCCTCGCCGAGCAGGATTTCCCCGTGAACGACCTCAAGCTGCTCGCCTCCGCCCGAAGCGCCGGCAAGGTCGTGCAGTTCAAAGGCGAAGACGTGGTGATCGAAGAGGCCCGAGACGAAGCGTTCGACGGTATTGACATCGTGCTCGGTGCGGCGGAAAACGACATCGCCAAACGATTCGTTCCCGTCGCCCGCGAAAAGGGAGCCGTCACGGTGGACAACTCGAGCGCGTACCGCCTCGACCCCGATGTCCCTCTGGTCATCCCCGAAGTCAACCCCGAGGACGTGGCGAAGCATAACGGTATCATCGCCAATCCTAATTGCGCTACGATCATCGGTCTTGTCGCCGTCAATCCGCTGCATAAGCTCGGCGGCATCAAGCGCATGATCGTGTCCACGTACCAGGCCGCATCGGGAGCCGGCGTCGGCGGGCTTCGCGAGCTCGAGGCTCAGATGGCCCGCATTTCCGCGGGCGAGAAGGTCGAAGACCCCAAGGCTTTCGCCTATCAGCTCGCGTGCAATCTGATCCCTCAGATTGGCGGATTCGACGAGGTCGGCTACACTTCCGAAGAGATGAAGATGCAAAACGAAGGACGCAAGATCATGCATCTCCCCGACCTTCGCGTGAATTGCACCTGCGTGCGCGTTCCCGTGATGCGTTCCCACTCCGAGAGCATCACGCTCGAATTCGACCGCGCGGTGAGCGTCGAGGAAGCGCGCGAGGCTTTTGCTTCCGCACCCGGCGTGAAGCTCGTCGACGATACGGCTTCGCTGCGCTATCCCATGCCGCTTGACACGACCGACCAAGACCTCATCTATGTCGGTCGCATTCGCGATGACATCTCCGTCGGCGAGGGGCAGCACGGTCTTACGCTGTGGTGCTGCGGCGATCAGATTCGCAAAGGCGCCGCCACGAATGCCGTGCAGATTGCCAAGATGCTCGCCGAATAGGGCGGTTTTCTCTGAGGCGAGGCCGGCGAAGCGATTCTCGGGCTGGCGGTTGGCTTGCGGCCTTGGCGAAACGCCCGAAGCCGACATAAGCGTTTTCCTTGAAGTCGTTTTGTGGATGCGCTGTCGCTATGGTAGAATCACTCACGCACAATTCGCCAGTGTGGCGCAACGGTAGCGCAACTGATTTGTAATCAGTGGGTTGCGGGTTCGATTCCTGTCACTGGCTCCAGCAAATTCTCAGGCCGAAACGTTCGTTTCGGCCTGCTTGCTTTTCGGTTCGTTCTTTCAGGCGGGGCTTGTCATGCGGCGGGCGCAATTTATTCTCATGGCTCGAAGGGGTCGGTCATCATGCGAAAGCGTTATTTCTTCTTCGATATAGACGGAACCTTGGCGACGGGTCCTATCGCAGATCGCCGTGTTCCTGAAAGCGCTGCTTTTGCGTTGCAGCAACTGCGCGCGCAAGGCCATTTCACGGCTATTTGCACCGGCCGCGGTTACGCCATGGCTCTGCCGTATATGAAAGAGCACGGTTTTTCCGACATGGTATGCGATGGCGGCAACGGCATTGTGCTCGACGGGACATTGCGTGGCGTAGAGCCCCTCGATAGGGAAGCGTGCATTCGCGTGCTCGAAGAGTGCGATAGGCTAGGGCGGCCATGGGCTCTTTCTTGCGACCTCACTCGGCGCCGTTACTCGCGCATGCCTGAATTCGACGATCTGGTGCGCGACGCCTATATGAGCACCGTTGTCGATCCCGATCTTGACTATCACGCTATCGATTGTTTCTACAAGCTGTTTCTGCCGTGCTCCGAAAAGGAAGAGGTGCTGCTCTCCTCGCTTTCTTTCGTTCCGACGGCTCGTTTCAGCCCTTATGTGCTTTTCGTCGAGCCTGTGGATAAAGGCAACGGGGTGAAGCGCGTCATGGACGTATACGGTGCGGATTATGCGGATGCCGTTGTGTTCGGGGACGGGTCGAACGATGTCAGCATGTTTCTTCCCGAATGGA
Organism: uncultured Slackia sp.; assembly: GCA_900553655.1. Taxonomy (GTDB): domain Bacteria; phylum Actinomycetota; class Coriobacteriia; order Coriobacteriales; family Eggerthellaceae; genus Slackia. The sequence goes on from USEQ01000118.1 coordinate 2,698, forward strand.
CCTGCGTCGCCATGGGCAATGCCATCGACGAGCTGAAAGCGCGCGCCGACTTCGTGACGACCGATGCGGACAAGGACGGAATCCTGAACGCATGCAGACATTACGGATGGGTTTCCTGATGCGTTTCATCCAGCCCGCCAGGCTTTAGGCGGAGACGTCTTCGCGCCGCGATTCGAGCACGAAACCAAAGGAAGAACGGTACGCGCCGCTATGGACGGCGGCTTTTCTTTTCCGCCTTTCCGGTGATGCGCCAGCGGTAGTTGGGATTGTTTTTCAGGAAACGGGACCTGCATACGAACGTGATGCCCAAAACGATAAGCGTGGTTGCCATGCATGTGACGAAGAATTCTGCTACGAACAGGTTTCCTTCGAGCAGCGCATAAAGCGTAGCGAGCAGAAACAGCGCCGAAAGGCCGCCGTTGAGCACGATGAATATCTTGATGAGGACCTCTTTCGCTCGTGCAGGGGTCGATCTCCACGATACGACGAGGTAGATGGCAAGGGCGATGATCGCCAGAATTACCAAAAGGGGCACGATACGATAAAGACGTGCTGCTATGAAGGCCGGCATGATGACTCCTTTTTGCCGATATGGCGCGTTCGAACGTATGCTTCAATCATATCGCAACCATACGCGAAGACCTCGATGGAGGGTTGACGAATCGGCATCGAAACATATGCTTGAATCGAACATTTATTCGTATTATTATTATCGAATAAATGTTCGATTCAAGGAGGCGGCATGGACACGGAAAGCAAGCTTCGCATCCTCGCGGATGCTGCGAAATACGACGTGGCCTGCACCTCGAGCGGCCTTGACCGGCAAGCGCAGCCCGGAAAGCTCGGCAATGCGGTCTCGGCGGGAATTTGCCACAGTTTTTCGGCGGACGGGCGCTGTATCACGCTCCTGAAGGTTTTGTATACCAATGCGTGCGTATACGATTGCGCGTATTGCGTGAACAGGCGCAGCAACGATGTCCCTCGCGCCGTGTTCGATCCTCGGGAGCTTGCCGATTTGGTCATCGCGTTTTACAGGCGCAACTACATCGAGGGCCTTTTTCTGTCGAGCGGTGTTTTGGTCAATCCCGACTACACGTCGGAGCTTATCGTGGAGTCTCTTCGTATATTGCGCGAGGAATACGGCTTTCGCGGGTACATCCACGCCAAAGCAATTCCGGGGTCTTCCCCCGATTTGGTTTTTCAGCTCGGGCTTTTTGCGGATAGGATCAGCGTCAACATGGAACTTCCGTCCTGCGAGAGCCTGGCGCTCCTTTGTCCTGAGAAAACGAAGTCTTCCATCATTTCTCCCATGCGACAGATTAAGAAGCGAATAGAAGAAGATGAAGACGCTCGTTCCCTTGCCCGCAAAAGCGCATGCTATATGGCTGAACGCAGACCCGGAAGAACAAGTCGCGCATTTGCCCCTGCCGGGCAGAGTACCCAGATGATAGTCGGCGCAACGCCCGAATCCGACCGTCAGATTCTGACGCTTTCTTCGGCGCTCTATGCGTCCATGGCACTAAAACGCGTCTTCTTTTCCGCTTATCTTCCCGTGAACGATGACGCGCGCCTTCCGTCTTCTGGCGCGGTTCAGCTCGATAGGGAGCATAGGCTCTATCAGGCGGACTGGCTTATGCGGTTCTATCATTTCGATGCGGAAGAGATTCTGGGAGATGCTTCTTTTCTTGAGACGAATCTCGACCCGAAGGCGGCCTGGGCCTTGCGGCATCTCGAGCAATTTCCCATAGAGGTGAATACTGCGCATTACGAATCCCTCATCCGAGTTCCGGGAATAGGGATTCGCGGCGCGAAGTTGATCGTGAAGGCTCGAAGAACGTCCAGCTTGGGGGAGCGCGAGCTTCGCAAATTGGGAATTGCATTCAAGAGGGCACGTTATTTCATAACCTGTCGTGGCAAGTACTTTGGAGAGGGGACAGAACTCGTCCCTGAGGTGCTAAGGGCCAGGTTGTCCGCTCCTATACGTTCGGGCAATTCGGGCAGAGGAACTGACAGGGCTCTTGAGGGGCAGCTTTCGCTTTGGGGGTGAAGGTCCGTGGAAACGCTTGCATACATACACGAAGACTCTCTGGAAGGTGTGCTTTCGGCGGTTTTCGAGGCATACGAACGTCGGGAGTTTCCCGATGATATCGTGGTTCGGGGCTTGCTTCAGCAACGCCTGGGGGAGAGGGTCCACTACGTGCGGACCGATATCGGCCATGCGAGTCGCGTGAGGGCCGGGCTTATTCGAACATGCGGTTTCAGGGCATATGCGGCCGT
>USEQ01000119.1 GCA_900553655.1 uncultured Slackia sp.
ATCAGTCTTGGCCAGAAAGCCGACGAAAGCGATGTGGAACTTGCCAAGAGCAATATCATGCTCCTCGGTCCTACGGGTTCGGGCAAAACCCTGCTTGCGCAGACGCTCGCCCGCACGCTGCAGGTTCCCTTTGCCATCGCTGACGCTACGACGCTTACCGAAGCGGGTTATGTGGGCGAGGACGTGGAAAACATCCTGCTGAAGCTCATCACGGCGGCTGATTTCGACGTCGAGCGCGCTCAGATAGGCATCGTCTATATCGACGAGATCGACAAAATCGCCCGCAAGGCGGAAAACCTCTCCATCACGCGCGACGTTTCTGGCGAAGGAGTCCAGCAGGCCTTGCTGAAGATCGTTGAGGGTACCGAAGCGGCCGTGCCGCCGCAGGGCGGCCGCAAGCATCCTCAGCAGGAGCTTATTCACATCGATACGACGAACATTCTGTTCATCCTGGGCGGAGCGTTCGTCGGCCTGGCCGATATCATCGGGCAGCGCGTGGGCAAGACGGGCATCGGCTTCACCAACGATATGCCCGAAAGCAAGAAGCATGCCGAAGCTGAGCTGCTTTCTAAGGTTTTGCCTGAGGACCTGAACAAGTTCGGCATGATTCCCGAATTTGTCGGCCGCATCCCGGTCGTGTGCTCCCTTGATGAGCTGACCGAAGATGACCTGGTGCATATCTTGACCGATCCAAAGAACGCCCTGGTCAAGCAATACACGCGCATGTTCGAGTTCGAAGAGTCGGAACTCGTATTCGCCGACGACGCTTTGCGTGCGATTGCTCACGAGGCGGTCGAGCACGGCACGGGCGCACGCGGCCTTCGCTCCATCTGCGAGCGCGTGCTTCAAGATGTTATGTTCGACCTGCCTGAATACGGGCCGGGCACGCGTGTGGTATTGCACGAAAGCGATATCACGGGGCAGACCAAGCCCGTTATCGAGCAGCTGGTCGATAACGAACAAGAGGGCATAATCGATTCCGACGAGGGGATCGAAAAGGGAGAAGAATAGAGGGGGATATGGAAGAGCTCTCCAAGAATTACGATTCAGAATCCGTCGAGCAGAGCATGCTCGACAAATGGATCGCGGGCGATTACTATCGCCGCAGTCCCGGCGTGGGGGATTGCACCATCACCATTCCGCCGCCGAATGTTACGGGCGTGCTCCATATGGGACACGCGCTCGATGACACCATTCAAGATACCATCGTGCGTTTTTACCGCATGCGCGGCCGCTCTACTCGCTGGATTCTCGGCACCGATCACGCCGGTATCTCCACGCAGACGAAGGTCGACAAGAAACTTGCCGCAGAAGGCATCAATCGTCGCGACATTGGGCGTGAGAAATTTGTCGACGCATGCTGGGATTGGACGCATGAGTACGGCGGATACATTCTCGAGCAGGTCAAACGCATGGGCTGCTCGGCAGATTTCTCTGATCCCCATTTCACCATGGACGACGACTATGCCAAGGCTGTCCGCAAGACGTTCGTCGATTGGTACAACGACGGGCTTATCTATCGCGGCAAGCGCATCGTGAACTGGTGCCCGCATTGCCGCACTGCCATTTCCGACGACGAAGCGGAGTATAAAGAGGAGGCTGGCCATCTGTGGCACCTTCGCTATCCGCTGACCGAGCCGGTCGACGGACAGGACTACATCGTCGTGGCTACCACCCGCCCCGAGACCATGCTCGGCGACACCGGCGTTGCCGTGTCTCCTCAGGACCATGAGAAGGACAAATTCGTCGGCAAGACCGTCAAGCTGCCCATCGTCGATCGCGAGATCCCCATCTTCAGCGATTTCTACGTCGATGCTGGCTTCGGGTCGGGCTTCGTGAAGGTCACGCCTGCGCACGACCCCAACGACTTCGCCATGGGCGAGCGCCACGACCTCGAGAAGATCAACATTTTCGACGAAACGGCGCACGTGGTGGAAGGATACGGCGAGTTCTCCGGTATGAGCCGCGAGGAATGCCGCGAAGCTGTCGTTGCTTGGTTCGAAGAGCATGGCCTGCTCGACCATGTGGAGGAGCACGACCACTCCGTCATGCACTGCTACCGCTGCCCGTCTGCGCTCGAGCCGTGGCTCTCTGAGCAGTGGTTTGTCGCGGTCGAGAAACTCAAGGGCCCCGCAACCGAGGCTGTGACGAGCGGAAAAATCAAATTCCACCCCGAGCGTTGGACGCAAAGCTATCTCACCTGGATGGAGAACCTCAAAGACTGGTGCATCTCGCGCCAGCTGTGGTGGGGCCACCGCATCCCGGTCTTCTATTGCGACGAATGCGGATGGATGGACGCGTCCATGGAGGACGTGCACACCTGCCCGAAATGCGGCGCTGCCACCCGTCAGGACGAAGACGTGCTCGATACTTGGTTCTCGAGCCAGCTATGGACGTTCGCCACGCAGGGCTGGCCGGACACGCCCGAGCTCATGGAGGGTCACCATCCCACCAAAGCGCTCGTCACCGCGCGCGACATCATCGCGCTGTGGGTCGCCCGCATGATCATGGCATCCACGTATTTCCTCGACGAGATTCCGTTCCATGACGTAGTCATCTATGCCACCATTCTGGCCAAAGACGGCACGCGCATGTCCAAGTCCAAGGGCAACGGCGTCAACCCGATGGATCTCATCGAGAAGTACGGCGCGGATGCCATGCGCTTCAACCTGCTGACGCTGGTCACCAACAACCAGGACGTGCGTTTCGACGCCAATATCGACCCGAAGACGCATGAGCTGATCGATTCTCCGCGCACGGATGCTGCGCGCGCCTTCGTGAACAAGGTCTGGAACGCAAGCCGTTTCGTGCTGTCGAACCTCGAGGACTATACGCCGGGCGAGCCTCGCGTGACCGGCCCTGCCGACGCGTGGATTTTCTCGCGCTTGGCCGAGCTTTCCGAGAGCGTGACCAAGGGCATCGAGACCTACCAGTTCGGCGAAGTGGCTCGCGATCTGCACGGCTTCTTCTGGAACGAATTCTGCGATTGGTACATCGAATTCTCCAAAGCCTCGCTTCATGCGGAAGGCGAGCAGCGCCTGCAGGTCCAGCGCAATCTGGTCTATGTGCTCGATAACGCCTTGCGCCTGCTGCATCCGGCCATGCCGTTTGTGACCGAGGCTATCTGGGAGAAGATTCCTCACGGAGACGAGGCGCCGGCCCTCATGATGGCGTCTTGGCCCGAGCCTGAAAGCCTGGCTCGCTGGAAGGACGAGGATGCAGAACGAGCCATGGGCATGGTGTGCGGCATCGTGTCGGCGGTTCGCTCCGTTCGCGCACGCTATGGCATTTCTCCCAAGCAGGAGCTTGCCGTCACAGTGAAGGCCGCCACGGACAAGGATTCGTCTTTGATCGACGAGCAGTGCGCTTTGATCGAGTCCCTTGCACGTCTTTCCGATATGCAGGTTTCCACCGAGGCCTCCAAGCCTGCTGAAAGTGCCGCAACGCTCGTTTCCGGCTGCGAGGTCTATTGCGAGCTTTCCGGTCTGGTGGACTTCAAGGCCGAACGCGACCGCTTGGTCAAGGAGCAGGAGAAGCTTCAGAAAGAGATCGCGAAGGTGGAGAAGAAGCTCTCGAATCCGGGCTATCTGGCGAAGGCCAAGCCCGAAATCATCGAGAAGGACAAGGCGAAGCATGCCGAGCTCGAGGCGAAGATCGACCTTCTGACAAGTCAGATTGAGGAACTTGCCTAAACGACGTCGCGCAGAAAGCGAGGCCGTCGGGCCGCAGCCGAATCCTTTATGACGAATAGGATGGAAAGACGCGTCCCCTGGGGCGCGTCTTTCGTTGCCGGCCTCCTTACGCGGTGGCGTCTCGAAGCATGCCGTTTGGCCCCTGGGAAGGCTTTGCATGCAATGCTGTCTTGCGATGCCGTCTATCCGTAACCTGAAGCAGGCGACTCGTCATCGAATCTTTCGTACTTTTCGCGAAGGGTCCATATCTTTGCTACAATGATGGGCGGTAAAAAGCGGAATGAAAGCTCCCGTTTACGGAGAGCTATGAAAAGGAAGCGAAATGAGCGAGATTCTCTCTCAGTTATGGACCCCTGAGCTGCAGATGGCCATGACGGTCTTCGTCGTCATGCTGGTTATTCTGTATGTTTTGTCCGTTGTATGGGTGGTGCGCGATGCGTATCTTCGCGGAACCATGTGGTATGTGTGGGCCATCGTGGCCCTGGTTCCCGTAGTCGGCCTCATCGCATACTGCCTCTTGCGTCCTCCGCTGCTGCAGATCGATCGTGACGAGCAGGAGCTGGAAGTGGCCTTGAAACAGCGTCAGCTTATGCAGTACGGTGAATGCGGCAACTGCGGATACCCCGTTGAGGCGGACTATATCCTGTGCCCGAATTGCCACCAGCGCCTGAAAAACCAATGCGTGAAATGCGGTCACGCTCTTGACCCTTCCTGGACGGTCTGCCCGTATTGCGCAACCTCCTTGCCTGCGGCGCCAGCTCGTCGCGGCGCTCGAACTACCAGCCACCCGCATCAGCAGGCGGCGTCTCAGGCAAATCCGGCCGGCAAAGCCCCTCTGCAAGGCGCTACGCGTCAGCAGGAGCGATAACGGTTCTTGGTTGCAAAAGCCGCCTCGACGGGCGGCTTTTCTTGTAGCGCATCGTGCTTTGCATGATGTGAACGTTCCGTCTCGCCGAACGATGCGGGTGGACCGCCCGCCTGCTGCGGCGCCGATGCTTCTTCGGCCCGCGGCTTGAATGTACGGTATCGATTATGCGTATTCGCATTTTGAGAGGAGATAATCCATGAAGGCCCTTTACAACGACGGCTCTGTCGCTGAAGTCGCGCAGGACGAGGTAACGCACATCGTTCGCCACTCTGCCGCGCATATCATGGCCCAGGCCATCAAGCGCCTCTATCCCGAAGCCGATTTCGCCTACGGCCCCGCGACCGACAACGGCTTTTATTACGATGTCGACCTGGGCGACAAG
>USEQ01000120.1 GCA_900553655.1 uncultured Slackia sp.
ACGCTTGATGAGTACCGCAAGTACATCGAGAAAGATGCTGCGCTCGAGCGTCGTTTCCAGACGGTGCTGGTGGGCGAGCCTACGGTGGAGGACACCATCGCCATCCTGCGTGGCCTGAAGGAGAAGTACGAAATTCACCACGGCGTTCGCATCACCGACTCGGCTATTGTGTCCGCTGCAGAGCTTTCCAACCGCTACATCTCCGATCGTTTCCTGCCCGACAAGGCGATCGACCTCATGGACGAAGCCGCCAGCCGTCTTCGTATAGAGATCGACTCCATGCCGCAGGAAATCGACGAGGCACAGCGCAGGTATACGCAGATGCAAATCGAAGAGCAGGCGCTTATGAAGGAAAGCGATCCCGCGAGCGCAGAGCGCCTCGAGGACCTGCGTCGCCAGATGGCAACCTCCAAAGAGTGGCTGGATGCTCGCAAGGCCGAATGGCGCAACGAGAAAGACGTCATCGAAAGCGTGCAGCGTCTGAAGGCGGACATCGATGCCGCGCATGTGGAAGAGGAGCAGGCAACCCGCGAGGGCGATCTGTCCAGGGCTTCCGAGATTCGTTATGCGCGCATTCCCGAGCTGCAGCGTCAGCTTGCCGCCGCAGAAGAGGCCGTAAGCGCTAAGCAGGGCGACGGCGCCATTCTGAAAGAGGAGGTTTCCGAAGAGGAAATCGCCGAGGTGGTAAGCGCATGGACGGGCATTCCCGTATCCAAGATGATGCAGGGCGAGATGTCCAAGCTCATGGACTTGGAGGTCAAGTTGCACGAGCGCGTCGTGGGCCAGGACGAAGCGGTATCCGCCGTGGCAAGCGCCATACGCCGCAGCCGTGCGGGCCTGTCCGATCCCGACCGTCCTATCGGCAGCTTCCTCTTCCTCGGCCCTACGGGCGTTGGCAAGACGGAGCTTGCGAAGGCGTTGGCCGAATATCTCTTCGACGACGAGCGCGCCATGGTGCGTATCGACATGTCCGAGTACATGGAGAAGTTCAGCGTGCAGCGTTTGATCGGCGCCCCTCCGGGATACGTGGGTTATGACGAAGGCGGCCAGCTGACCGAAGCCGTGCGCCGCAGGCCGTACAGCGTCATCTTGCTCGACGAGATGGAGAAGGCCCATCAGGACGTCTTCAACATTCTGCTGCAGGTGCTTGATGACGGTCGTTTAACCGACGGCCAGGGCCGTGTGGTCAGCTTCAAGAACACGATCATCATCATGACGAGCAATGTCGGTTCTCAGGCTATCCGCGAGTTCAGCCGCCAGAACGAGAGCATGGGCTCCATGGTTGAGGATATGATGCAGGGCGACATGGCTGCCATGGCGAAGAAGATCGCCGAGCTGCAGACCCAGGTTGACGAGGCGTTGCGCAACACGTTCCGCCCCGAATTCCTCAACCGCATCGACGACGTGATTACGTTCAATGCGCTGACGTCTGCCGAAATCGAGCCGATTGTGAATCTGCAGCTCGTCAAGGTGCGCGAGCGTCTTGCCGAGCGTCGCATCGACCTCGAGGTCAAGCCCGCAGCGGTCGAGCAGCTTGCCATCGACGGTTACGACCCCGTGTACGGCGCACGTCCGCTGAAGCGTCTGGTCCAGCGCGAGGTTGTCGATCGCGTTGCCAACGAGATGATTGCGGGGCATGTGTTGGAAGGCTCCAAGGTCATCATCGATATGGATATCATGGACGGTTACACCTGCACGGTGGAAGCTCCACAGGTTGTGGAAAGCGTGCATGAGGATGCCGCCGACGGTTCCTACGAGGTGCCTGAGGCATAAGGCACGCGAACTGCGCGCATAGAGGTTGCCAGGCGTGCGTCATTGCAATGAGGACGGCATGCCGCGAAGTTCTTGAGCAGGGGGCGTTTCCGAAAGGAGCGCCCCCTGTTTGTGTTAATGACTTCAGGCTTGAGGCGCTACCCGAAACAGGCCTAAAAGTGGCAATTATTTTCGTTTTCCTGGCGCGTTATTGCTCGAGGCGTAAGGCCGATTGGCATAATCCCAGGTCGCGAAATTATCCGAACATGGCCTCATCGGTTCATTGACCGTATGGGCTCTCGATTGCCCTTATTTCGATTGCATTTTGTCAGGAAAACGAAATTTTTGTCCACTTTTCTCTCGAAATGCGGTCGGAGCTTTGTGATTCTCGTCCTCCTGAAGGGGATGTCGAAGCTTCGATTCCTGCTGCTTGTCCATTATACCCTCAAGGGGTATACTCTACCCAAAAAGATGCATACCCCAGAGGGGCATAGGAGGACGCAATGGAAGCGCGCGAGCAGGATTCATGCCGCATGGAAAAACGGAATGTGGCGGCATCGGGCAAGGCTCAGCAATGCGATGCATGCAGACATAAGGACACCGAGCGTGCGGCAGAGCTTCAGTCGGACATCCAGAAACGTCTCAATCGCGCAATTGGCCAGCTCAACGGCATAAAAGCTATGATTGAAGACAATCGCTACTGCGGAGATGTGCTCATGCAGCTCTCTGCTTCGGAGGCGGCAATCCGGCGCATTTCGGAAATCATTCTGCAAGATCATCTCGAAACGTGCGTGGTCGAACAGGTTCGCCAGGGCAATGTCGAAGTGGTCGATGAGGTCATGCAGCTCATCAAAAGGTTCGGCTAGGCCATGAAGCAGACGTTCGATATTACGGGAATGACCTGCGCGGCGTGCTCGGCGCGTGTCGAGAAAGCGACGCGTTCCGTGGAGGGCGTGCAGGATGTTGCCGTCAATCTGCTCAAAAACAGCATGGAGGTTTCGTATACGGACGAAACGCCTGCGGCAAGGCAGCGCGTAGATGATGCCGTGTGCGCGGCAGTGAGCCATGCGGGCTACGGCGCCGAGGTTCGTGGAGGCGGCTCTGCGGTTGCGGGGTCGTCGTCAAATGGGACTTCGTCTCGCTCGGCGGGGCGAGCAACTCCCCAGCAGCGCGCTGAAGCGGAGCGCAAGCAGATGCGCATGCGTCTCATTGTCTCCTTCGCATTCACCATCCCCTTGTTTTACCTGTCCATGGGTCATATGTTCGGCTGGCCCACGCCGTCGTTTTTCTCGGGCGCGGAAAACGTCTTGCCGTTTGCGCTGACGGAATTCCTGCTTCTGCTGCCTGTTATCTTCGTCAATTTCAAGTTCTTCAAGGTTGGCTTTATCAGCTTGGCGCATGGCGCCCCCAACATGGATTCGCTCATCGCTTTGGGGTCTACCGCCTCTACGCTGTATGGCGTCTATGCGTTGTATCGCATGGGCTATGCGCTTGGCGCGGGACAGGTCGAGGCGGCGCACGCTTTCGCCATGGATCTGTATTTCGAATCTGCTGCTATGATCCTCACGCTTATTACGCTGGGCAAGTATTTCGAGGCGCGCGCGAAGGGCAAAACGACTGATGCGGTTACGTCCCTTATGGACCTTTCCCCCAAGACGGCGGTGCTGCGCGCGAGCGGGGAAGAACGCGAGATTCCCATCGAGGATGTGCGCGTGGGTGACGAACTGGTCGTGCGCACGGGCGCGAGCGTGCCGGTTGACGGCGTGGTGGTCGAGGGGTCTGCGGCTGTGGACGAATCGGCCATCACGGGCGAAAGCGTTCCGGTGGAGAAGGGCGTGGGTGATCGCGTCATCGGTGCGACGGTCAGCCGCTCGGGCTGGATGGTTCTTCGTGCAGAGCACGTAGGGGAAGACACGGCGCTGGCGGGCATTATCCGTATGGTCGACGAGGCAACGAGCACGAAAGCTCCTATCGAAAAGATTGCCGACAAAGTGAGCGGCGTGTTCGTGCCGGTGGTCATATCCATTGCGCTTGTGGCGTTTTGCGTGTGGTTCGCGATGGGGGCGGGGCTTGAGACAGCGCTCGCGCGCGCCATCTCGGTGCTGGTCATTTCGTGCCCGTGCGCACTCGGCCTGGCAACGCCGACGGCTATCATGGTCGGCACGGGCCGCGGCGCGGTGAACGGCATCCTCATCAAGTCTGCCGAAGCGCTTGAGACGACGCACAGCGTCAACACCGTCGTGCTCGACAAGACCGGCACCATCACGCAGGGCAAGCCCGTCGTCACCGACGTCGTCGACGGCGGCATCGGCAGGGACAAACTTCTCTCCGTCGCCGCGTCGCTCGAAAAGCTGGCGGCGCTCTTTGTGGGAAAGACGGGCATCTTTGACCACAACCCGCGCGGGGAAAACCAGACCGCACGCATCTTCGAGACCGCCGTGGAGACCGACCAGGGCCGTCTGACCGCCGCCGGGGAGCCCTACGCCGCGCTACGCGCGTGGGCCTACATGGTTCGGTGCGACAAGAACGCCGATCTCATCCTCGAGATCGACGCGGGCATCAAAAAGGAGGTCAGCGTGGGGTGCAGTGTGGCAAGACGGGTTTGCTCCATCTGCGGAGCGGAGGCTGGTACCTGCACCCACGAGAAAGGACGGACCTATGGGGAACAGCTTTGTTTTACGGAGCTGAAGGAGCCAACGGATGCCTATGAGTGGTCCTTTGTGGCGGTACCGGCCCAGCGGGAGGCCGGGGTACTCAAACGATTCACGCAGATGGACGGCGGGGCACTTTTACAAAAACAGGCCGCGCTGGGAAGGAAATATCTCCAGGAGCTGCGCAAAGAGGTGACGCGGCTCGCCATGCTGGCGGATGACGGAGTGGACGGGACAGTTTTTGCCGGTGTAGCAGAGCGCCTGGAGGAGCCGGAACTTCTGGAGCTCAAGCGGTGCTATGAGGTTCGGGCGGCTAAACGGTTTCCCGCGCCGCCGCAGCTGCGGCAGAGAACCGCAGCACAGGCGGGCGATGAGACAGCGTTCCTTGTCTGATCGGGGACAACAAAAAAATAGAGGGAGGACAAACGAGATGAGTTCTTACATGGGAATTGGCCAGTGGGCCGCCACCTTTTCCGGAGACGTTCCAGAGGGACAGGTGGCAAAAATCAGCGGCAGCGGTGCCGTCAGTGCCTGCGCC
>USEQ01000121.1 GCA_900553655.1 uncultured Slackia sp.
GTGGTGGGACGTCCGATCACGCAGGCAGACGATCCCGCAGCCGCCTTTGACGCCATTGCCGCTGATCTTTAGGCGCATGACCAGGGGCGCGGGGCGGATAGCGCGCATGCGCCGTGTCATGTAATATCCATAGTTCAACGTTCGTACGGCGGTATTTTCAACGATAATGCCGCCGTAATTGAAAATACGGGTAAGACTTGTTGAAACGTGCGTCTCATGTGGTATTATCCCGTATCGCTGCATCGAGAGGCAGCAGATATCGAAGGAGAAAATACAATGGCAATTCCTCAATTGAGCGCCGAAGAGCGTCAGGCAGCTTTGGAGAAGGCGAAGGCCGCCCGTATCAAGCGTGCACAGGTCCGTGACGATCTCAAATCCGGCAAACTGTCTTTGGAGGATGTCCTTGGCATGAAGGACGACCCCGTGGTTGGCCGCATGAAGGTCTCCACGCTTATCGAAACCCTTCCTGGCTACGGCAAAGCGAAGGCCGAGAAGATCATGGCCGAGCTCAAAATCGCCGAAAGCCGTCGTCTTAAGGGTCTTGGCGAGCGTCAAGAAGCAGCTCTGCTCGATCGTCTTCGCTAACGTAAAGGAGCATCCATGCGTACAGGGAATCTTTTCGTCGTTTCCGGACCGTCTGGTGCCGGCAAGGGAACGCTTGTTTCTCGCGTGATCGAAAGGGTTCCCGATGCATGGCTTTCCATCTCGGCCACCACGCGCGATCCGCGCGAGGGGGAGTTGGACGGCGTGCACTACCTTTTCAAGTCCGATGCGGATTTCGATTCGTTGGTCGAATGCGACGGATTCCTCGAGTGGGCGCAGGTTCATGACCATAAATACGGTACGCCGAAGTCTATGGTCGAGGAGCATATCGCCGCCGGCGACCAGGTTATTCTCGAAATAGACGTTCAGGGCGGTTTCCAGATTAAAGAGAAGGTTCCTTCCGCACATCTGGTCTTTATTGAGCCTCCTTCGCTTGAAGAGCTCGAGCGAAGGCTTCGTGGTCGTGCAACGGAGACCGAAGAGAGCATCGAGTTGCGCATGAAGAATGCAGAACTGGAGCTTTCTCGAAAAATGGAGTATGATATACAATTCGTGAACGACGATCTTGATGTATGCACGGACGAGCTTGTCGCATATATCGAACGTCAGGCAGAGAATTAGACGAGGAACGTATCTATATGAGCATCATCGACCCCAAAATTGACGTTTTGCTGGACGCCACCGACAACGACCGTTTTCTTCTGTGCTCTTTGGCATCGAAGCGCGCGCATGACATCAACGACATGATGCGTGGCCAGCGCGATCGCGCCATTCAGCTTTCTAGCGCCGTCGAGATTGCCAAGGCGAACAGCAAAAAGCCGCTTTCCATGGCGTTTGCCGAAATCGCCCGCGGCGAGGTCTCCTACGACCCTGAGACTATCGATATTTCTCAGCACTAAGCATTGCTTGTGCATGCGTTTTGTCAAAGGCTCGCTTCTAGCGAGCCTTTTTACGATATAAGGGAGCATCATGCCTCATTTTCAGCGAATCAGCCTGGTCCACTATCATGAGCTGGGACTCAAGGGCCACAACCGTTCTACGTTCGAACGCCATCTTATGCGTAATCTCTCCTCGTTGCTCGAGGATGCGCCCGTCGAGAAGGTGACGCGTATTTCCGGCCGCGTTCTGGTCATGTACCAGCCGTCTGCAGACGCCTCCGAAATCGCCGAGGCGGCAGACCTTATTGCGCGCGTCCCCGGCGTCGCTCGCGTTTCGTGCGGCTTCGTGTGCGACCGCGAACTTGATCAGATGTACGCCGCGGCGGATGCGGCCCTTTCGGAAGCAGGGGCCTTCGATACGTGGAAAGTGGTCGCACGTCGCAACCACACCGATTTCGAAATCGACTCCATGGAGATGAATCAGCTGGTAGGAGCGTATCTGTGCGAGCGCTACCCTGATAAAAAGGTGAAGATGAAGCACCCCGACGTGGAGGTGCATGTCGAGGTGGTGCAGGGCCATTCCTACGTCTATGCGCAAAGCATTCCCGGCGTGGGCGGCTTGCCGGTGGGAACGGCGGGCAAGGTCGTGTGCCTTATGTCTTCGGGTATCGATTCGCCTGTGGCGGCATGGCGCATGGCTCGTCGCGGGGCGACCTGCATCGGCGTTCACTTTTCCGGCCGTCCCCAAACGGCATCGACGTCCGAGTATCTGGTCGATGACATCGCCCATGTTCTCGAGCGCTTCGGCGGCATAGCGCGCGTGTACGTAGTTCCGTTCGGTGATTACCAGCGCGATATTGCGGGGATGGTTCCTCCTGCGCTGCGCATTATCATCTATCGCCGCCTTATGATGAGGATCGCCGAGCGAATTGCCCGCAGGGAGGGGGCGAAAGCGCTGGTGACGGGGGAGAGCCTCGGCCAGGTTGCCTCCCAGACCCTTGACAACCTCGCGGCGACGAACGCGGCGGTCGATATGCAGATATTCCGTCCGCTGATCGGCAGCGACAAGCTCGAGATTATCGCCGATGCGCAAAAGCTCGGCACGTTTGAGATTTCGAGCAATCCCGCTCCCGACTGCTGCACGCTGTTCATGCCGCGCAGCCCCGAGACCCATGCGAAGATTGCGGATGTCGAGGCTGCGGAAGAGGCTCTGCCGTGGCAAGAATGGATAGAGGAAATCATGGAGAATCTCGAGCTGCACGAATATCGCTGCCCTTCGTCGTACCGCGTTCGCGATGCGGCTCGTGCAGCCGAGCAGGCTCAATTCAGCCCGAAAGCCGTCGGTGGCGATGCTGCGCTTCCGGAAGGAACGGTGCTGCTCGGATAGCACAGCTGCATCGCGGTGCGGGGATTTAGGGCACGCAAGGAGCGTCGTATGAGCCTCGTACGGCGCGTGCGCTGACTCGGACAAGAAAAGGCGCGGTGGCGAGGCAAGGTTTCGGAAAGGCCGCTTTGGCACGATAGGGGCAGGTTTCCCGTCGTGCAAAGGATGTTGCCATGCCGTTTCCTCGCTCCGCGTACAACTTGAAATCAAGGCTTCATATCTCGCATGTTCCCACGCCGGCGCTGGTTGGTGCCGGCGTTTTGCTTCTCGCGGCGCTTGCGGGCGTGGCAGCGGGCTTCGTGTCCCTTTCGGGGAAGTCCCCTGCGTTCGAGGTCGTAGCGTCCGAGGACGCCGAAGGCCACTCAGAAGCGGAGGAAGGCGCGGATGCGTTCGCAGGGGGTCGAACGGAGTCTTCTTCGGAGCCGTCGCAGGATTCGGGCGCAAACCAGGCTTCCGCCGCTTTGCCCATGTTGGCAGTTCATGTTTCCGGCGCCGTTGCGTCTCCGGGCGTGTACGAGCTCGAAGAAGGGTCTCGCGTGCGCGATGCCGTGGAGGCTGCGGGCGGTTTTGCCCCTGAAGCTTCCCAGGAATCTGTCAACCTTGCGCGCAAAGTGTCGGATGGCGAGCAGATACTGATCCTCGCCGTCGAAGAATTCGAAGCATCGCCGAGTTCGTTTTCTTCATCGGGTTCTTCCGATGCCGACGCATCGGGCTCTTCTGGCTCAGGCGGTCTTGTCAACATAAACACGGCGGGGCTCGAAGCGCTTGATTCCCTGCCCGGCGTCGGGCCGGCTACCGCTCAGGCCATCCTCGACGAACGCGAGGCGAACGGGCCGTTCACCTCGATCGAAGATATCCAGCGCGTGAGCGGCATAGGCGAGAAGAAGTACGAAAAGCTCAAAGGGAGCATCTGCGTATGATGCGCATGCTCGATGAGGGTGTCGCCGAACGCGATCGCGTCGGAAAAGGCGATGCCGGCGGAGCGATCAAAGGAGCCGTCGCCCCGAGGATGTCGAACGTTCCTGTTCGTCCGTCGTTTCCTTTGTCCCTCGGTTGCGCGCTTGTGGTCTGGGCCGTTGCTGCGGCGTTGTTCTTCGTCACCTATCATCCCGGGGAATCGCGCATTCCCGATTCTCTCCAATCGGGCGTCTACGAATTTGAGCTTCTGGAGGATGCGCGGCAGGGCGATTTCGGATGCAGCGCGCTGGCTCGCATCCATCATGCAGGGAAATCTTACGACGTGCGCATTCTCTACGAAGGCTCCGAGCGGTTCATGGCACGAGAGAGGGTGACGGCGCAGGCGTCGTTCTCCGATTTCTCGGAGGCGTCCGATATGCGCTATGCACAGCAGGGGGTTGTAGCGTCTGCGCGGCTGGATGATGTCACCCTTGCTTCCGACCAGGGCCCTCTTGCTTTTCTTGTCGGTCTGAGGAAGAAGGCCTGCGCCGCCTTCGACCCTATTGAGGGAAAGGGCTCCGCTCTGCTTCGCGCCCTGACCGCGGGAGACAGGTCGAACCTCGAAGAGGGCGGCCTGTACGAGGATATGAAGGCGCTCGGGCTCGCCCATATCGTGGCGGTTTCTGGCTCGCATCTTTCGGTCGTTGCAGCTCTGGTGTCGGCCTTGCTCACGCGTCTCGGTTGTTCGAAAAGACTCCTTTCTCTGACGCTGTGTCTTTTCTACGCCTCCTATGCGATCTTCACGGGCCTTTCGGCCCCCGTGCTTCGCGCTGCGGTCATGGCTTCGGTGGTCGTTCTTTCCATTTGGGCGAAGCGGCGCTCGCATGCATTGTCGGCGTTGGGGGCGTGCGTGTGCGTGCTGATTGCGCTTCATCCCGAAAACGCCCTTTCGCTTTCGTTTTTCCTCTCTGCCGCATCGACGCTCGGGGTGATCGTTTTCTCCCCTTTGTTCTCCTTCTGGATGGAGAAGCTGTGCTCGGGGCGTGCTCATGCGCTTTGCGATGCTTTCGCTCTCACGTTCGCGGCGAGCCTACCCATTTTGCCGGCAACGGTGGCGGTCTTTTGCCGCCTTCCTCTTTTTTCTCCGCTCGCCAACTTGATCGCCGCTCCGGTGTTCACGGTGTTTCTTACGGGAGGGCTTCTTGCTCTCGGGATACAT
>USEQ01000122.1 GCA_900553655.1 uncultured Slackia sp.
GGTGAAGCGTTACGCTTCGATTCCCAGCCTGAGCGCTTTCAGATTCGGTTCAAGCAGATGCCGCTTGCGCGGGGGGATGCAGCGCTCCATGGCGGCGAACAGCGTCTCTTCGTCGCAGAATCCCGTCTCGGCGAAGAGTTTGCCCACGCAGATGATGTTGGCGAGTCCTTTGAGACCGTTCTCCTCGGCCATGGCAGTTGCGGGGATTTCGACGACCTTCACGTTTTCGGGGTAGCGCATGGTGGGCACGAGCGTGCTGTCCACCACGGCAACGCCGCCGTCGGACACAAGGTCGATGAACTTGTCGAATGAAGGCTGGTTCATGGCGATGATGCCGTTAGGTTCCATGACAAGCGGCGATCCGATGGGGTTGTCGGAGAGACAGACGCTGCAGTTCGCCGTGCCGCCGCGCATTTCGGGGCCGTAGGAGGGCAGCCAGCTGAGCTCTTTGTCCTCGATCAGTCCGGCGGTGGCGATGACTTTGCCGCCGAACAGCAGGCCCTGTCCGCCGAAGCCTGCCAGCACGAAGTTGAAATCTTGAGACATGGCTCCTCCTATTCCTTATTCGCAATCGGACATTCCGCGGCGCGTGCTGCGGCCGCTTCGTAGACGTCGGCGAAGCCTTCCGCCTTCACGTCTTTATAGACGCCGAGGGGGTAATAGGGGAGCATGTTCTCGCGCATCCATTCGAAGGATTTCTGCGGAGTCATGCCCCAGTTGGTAGGACAGGTCGACACTACTTCGACGAAGGTGTAGCCGACGCCCTCGAGCTGGTACTCGAATGCCTTGCGGATGGCTTTTTTGGCCTTGCGCACGTTGGCGGGCTTGTCGACGGTGACGCGCTCGATGTATGCCACGCCGTCGAGTTCGCGCAGCATTTCCGAAACACGGATGGGGAAGCCCGCGGCATGGACGTCGCGACCGTAGGGAGACGTTTGGGTGATCTGGTTCGGGAGGCTGGTAGGGGCCATCTGGCCGCCGGTCATGCCATAGATCGCATTGTTGATGAAGATGACGGTGATCTTCTCGCCTCGCGTTGCGGCGTGGACGGTCTCGGCCATGCCGATGGAAGCGAGGTCTCCGTCGCCCTGGTAGGAAAAGACCAGGTTTTCGGGGTGAACGCGCTTCACGGCGGTTGCGACCGCAGGCGCACGACCGTGTGCGGCCTCGATCATGTCGCAGGAGAAGAAGTCGTAGGCCATAACGGCGCAGCCAACAGGGGCCACGCCCACGCTGGTGCCCTCTACCCCGAGCTCGTCGATGACTTCGGCTATCAGGCGCTGCACAATGCCGTGACCGCAGCCGGGGCAGTAGTTGGTGACCGCGTCGGTCAAAGCGCCGGGGCGCTGGAAAACAACCTTTTCTTCAGCCATCGTTATTCACCTACCTTTTCAGCGAGGGCTTCGATCTGAGCCAGAATTTCGGCGGGCGTGGGGATGACGCCGCCCGTGCGGCCGTAAAATTCCACGGGGACGCGGCCGTTCACGGCAAGGCGCACGTCATCAACCATTTGTCCCATGTTCATTTCGACGGTCAGATAGGCCTTGGCGGTGCCGGCGGTTTCCTCTATGGCCTTTTTCGGGAACGGCCATAAGGTGATCGGGCGCAGAAGTCCTGCCTTGATGCCTTTCTCGCGAGCCTTCTTCACGGCGCTTAAGGTGACGCGGGCGCTGGCGCCGAACGCGACGAGCACGATGTCGGCATCATCGGTCATGATGCATTCGGCTGCCTGCTCGTTCTCTTCGATTTGCGCATAGCGTGCGAAACGCTCGATGTTGAGCTTTTCGAGGGCCTCGGCAGTCAGGTAAAGGGAGTTGGCGACGTTGTGCGGACGCTTGTTGTGGTGGCCGCAGGTGGCCCAGGGTTTTTCGGGGAGTTCGGTCTTGGGCTCAGGGAGCACGACGGGTTCCATCATCTGTCCGAGCATGCCGTCGGCGAGAATCAAGACGGGCGTGCGATATTCATCGGCAACGTCGAACGCCTTGTAGACGTAATCGGCCATTTCCTGAACAGAGCTCGGGGCGAAGACGACGCAGTGGAAATCTCCATGGCCGAGGCCGCGGGTGGCCTGCCAATAGTCCGCCTGGGACGGCTGGATGCCGCCGAGGCCCGGGCCGCCTCGCTGCACGTTGATGATGACGGCCGGCAAATCGGCGCCTGCCAGATACGAGATGCCCTCGCTTTTCAGAGAGACTCCGGGAGAGCTCGAGGACGTCATGGTGCGGGCGCCTGCCGCAGAGGCCCCGTAGACCATGTTGATGGCGGCTACTTCGCTTTCGGCCTGCAGATACGTTCCGCCGATTTTAGGCATGGTTTTGGACATGTATGCAGCAAGCTCGGTCTGGGGGGTGATGGGGTATCCGAAGAAGTGCCGGCACCCAGCCGCCACGGCGGCGGCCCCCATGGCCTCGTTGCCCTTCATGAGGACCTTGTTCTTTTCTGCCATATGTATCACCTCCACACTTTAATAGCTACATCGGGGCACATGGTGGCGCAGTTTGCACAACCAGTGCATTTGTTCTCGTCGACTAGGCGAGCAGGATGGCATCCTTTGGCGGTGATGACGTCCTGGTCGAGCTCGATGATGCCCTGAGGGCAAAAATCGACGCACAGTCCGCATCCTTTGCAATAGGAGTCGTCTACTTCGATTTTCGGCATGGTCCAACCTTTCCTTAACGCCGTCTCGGCGGTATATTCCTGCCCGAATCAGCTCGGGGGCCGCCGTCGCGGCACGGGGCGTAAACGGGGCAGGCTCTTCAAGGTTCGTACAAAGCGCCCTTTGAGGGTAGTCTCTTCAGAATAGCGTCTCAATGGGCGTTGAACGCAAGGTGACGGGGCTTTTTCCGTTGGGCGGGTGCAATTTTTACCTTCTGGCAACGTTTCTTGCGGCGCTTTTTGGACGGTCCCGACAAAGTGTCCGAAGCTATTCCCACGGCATGCGCACGTGGCGATCAACGGGGAATGGACGGACGACATGCGCCTGCTGCGCATAGCGGGCGGGTACGGCGGTGCACACGATGGGAAGCCCGAGCAGGGAGGCGGTCTTTTCCGCGAAAGGAGCCGATGCCTCGACGACGGAAAGCGTCGTCTCCTCGGAGAGGTGCGTGTTGTTCACCACGCCTGTCGCCTCGAGCTTGCATCGCCGCTCTATATCCTTCAGCATCTGCGCCGTTTCTTCGGGTGATTCGATCTCTCGGCGCTCGTTTATCACATAGAGCATCGTATAGGGCGAGTCTCCCGATTTGATGGCGCTTGAGAAGCGCCCCATGGCCTTGGCCCCCTCGTCGTCACCGCCCATATCTACAATGAGAGGGTGCGTATCGCTTGCGTGTTCGATTGCTGCTTGCATGCTGCCGGGAAGGCTCGGCGTGTCGAGCATGCTTTGCGCGAATACGGGAGCGACGATGCGTATGCCGCGGCTCTCGAGGAAATCCGTGTAGTCGCTGCTGCGAAAGTACGGATTCACGATATCGACATCCATCAGGGTGACCTCTTGTCCGCGCTCTTGCGCGGCGAGGGCGAGATTGAGGGAGAAATTGGTTTTGCCGACGCCGTAGTGCCCGGCAATGACGGTAATAGGCGAAAGCGGCAGAAGCTCATTCATGGTTCTCCTCTCGTTTTGCTTTCGTTTCGATTGTTTCCAATGCGATAAATCGGATGAAGTTATCATTTCCCGATTGCGCTAGAATACTATCGTACGCTAAAGTACAATAGCACACACGGAGAAGAACGTAAAAGTTTGCAAACCTACGAAGGAAGTAATCATGGAGCCCAATATCAAAGAAATCGTCAGCCGCGTTCGCGCGCTGCGCGAGGACCTGGGCCTCACCATGCAGGAGATGGCGGAGGCTACAGGACGCAGCGTTGCCGAGTATGCGGCGCAGGAGAGCGGCGAACAGGATTTGTCGTTCACGTTTTTGTACCGCTGCGCCGAGAAATTCGGCGTTGACGTGGTCGATATCCTGACGGGCGAAAGCCCGCATCTCACCGGGTATTCTCTCGTCCGCAAAGGCGAAGGCCTCTCGGTGAAACGTTATGAGGGATTCGAGTACCTTCACAAGGCGCCCAGCTTCCGCAATAAGCTCTGCGAGCCTTTCGTGGTCACCATCCCGTACTCCGACGAAGAGGCGGGGCTTCCCATGGAAGACATCCACCTTTCGTTCCACGAGGGCCAGGAGCTCGATTACATCATCAGTGGCCGTTTGCGCTTCGTCTACGACGGAAAGCATGTCGAGGAGCTTGCCGCAGGCGACGTCATCCTCTATGACAGCGGACGCGGTCACGGCATGGTTGCCGTGCGTCCTTCTGGCATCCGTGATGAAGCCGCAGGATGAGAAGATTCTTTAGGCACTGCCCCTTTCTATAGGCAGTGCCGTTCGCGCCTCCACTTCTCGTTCATCCTGCCGCCGCTTCATCAAAAACAAAATCGCTATAAGTTTTGGTTCGATTGCGGCGTACAAGTCAGAAAGACTACTGTTATGCGCAATATCAACCAGCGTTATCTTACCGAGTCCTTCAACAGCGAAGGACAGCTCGAGACGTTCAAGGTCAATGTTCCGGAGGATTTCAATTTCGGTTACGACATCGTCGACGATATCGCCGAGAACGACCCTGATCGCAACGCAATGGTTTGGTGCAACCCTGAAGGTGAAGAGCATGTGTTCACCTTTGCCGACATGAAATATTGGTCGGACAAGACCGCGAATTATTTCAGCGAGCATGGAATCGGCCGCGGTGACAAGGTCATGGTCATTCTTCGCCGTCATTATCAGTTTTGGTTCGTCGCCACGGCCCTGCACAAGCTCGGAGCCGTCATGGTTCCGGCTACTTTCATGCTGAAGGAGCACGATCTTGAGTATCGACTCAATTTCGGAGAAATCAAAGCTCTCGTCTGCACGTCTGTAGGAACGATCGCCG
>USEQ01000123.1 GCA_900553655.1 uncultured Slackia sp.
AGGATGGCGGTTTCGGCTGCCATCCTCTTTTTTGGTTTCGTCAAATGCAGGCGCGCAAGTCGATTTGCTCTATTTCGCAGTGTCATTTGCCAATCGGACCATGGGGCCGCGCTGTTCTTAGATTTTATGCGGGCGGGTTGTGAGCAATTGAAGCAAAGCGGATATGCCGCGACGGCGCGGTGTATAGCGTTTGCCTCGCATGAACAGGCAGCGTGCATGCATGCCCTCCAAGCCTGCCGGCTCTATGGAAAGCAAGTCTTCGTCGGTGGCGAAGAAGTTCGCTTTATAACCTATGCGCAGCAGGCCTATGTTTTCTCCGAGCATTTTCCCTCCGTTGACGGTGTAGGTTGCCAACGCCTCGTAGGCGGAAAGGGACTGTTCTTCGACGTAGAACTCTCGCATACCACGCATCTGCAAAAACGGGTCGACGGTCTGCACCGGTGCGTCGCTTGAGCCGCACAGTACCACGCCGGCATCGGCGAAGTCGCGCAGGGGGATCTGCTGGCCGATCATGTCTTTGTCGAGCATGCGCTCGTAGCTGCGCATGAAACGCTTATCCATCCAGGAATATCCTGGCTGGATGGTGACCGAGGGCTTGAGTTCGTAAATGCGTTCGAGCGTATCGGGCGCGGGAAACTCGCAATGGTCGATGCGGTAGCGCATAAAACTGGGCGTGGTGTCGTCTGGTGTGCGCTCTAGCCGGCGGTCGGCCTTTTCAAAGGCGCCTGCAAGCTGGCGTATGGCGGTTTCTCCGATAGCATGCGCGCTTACGGCGAAACCGCGCGATACGAGGTCGGCGATTTTGCTGTCGATGAATTCGTCGGTAAAATACGTCGGAGCTTGGATGCCGTTTTCGTACGGTCGGTCAAAGGCCGCGCTTTGCGAACCTATTGCGCCGTCGAGCTCCCATTTCATACATCCGCCGATACGCTTGCGTTGCATGCGCGGAAGAACGCGAGCGAGCTTTTTCTCGTCCATATACTGGGGAAACAGTCGTACATCAAGAACAAAACGCTGTGCCAGAAACGCTATGAGCTCTACGAGGACGTCACGCTCGGAATCGTCGGTGCCGTCCATGGCGCATACGGTGCCAATGCCGAAATGAGCGCATGTGTCGCAGAAATCGGCGATACCGTCTCCGAGCAGACGTGGGCCGACGGCCGAGCTGACCACGCTTGTGATCTTGCCCAGGTTGGCATCGTGTGCGGGGCCGGTCAAGATGCCGTCAGGCGCTTCGTCGGCAAGGCCTATCTCATCAAGCAAGGCGGTTGAAAAGGCTCCCGAATGTCCGTCGATGTTCATAACCCAGCAGCGTCCGTTGTTCGTCCATTCGTCGAGTTCGAACCGGTTGGGCAGGCGCCCTTCATCCATGGAGAGCGTTATGTAGTTGCTGCATACCATAAGGTCGCCCGGTTTGGCGCACGCTGCGTGATTTCGAATTTTTCGTTCTACGCCGGCGAGATCATGCGGTTCGATCAGGCCGTTTTCTACATTGCAGAGTTGGGTGCTGATGCCGGAGAGCGCTACGGCTTCGAGCAAGTGCAGATGAGCGTCGATCAATGCAGGGTAGACATGCGCGCCTTGCAGGTCAACCGTCCGCACGCCCTGCGTATGCGGATCGTCCGCAGAAAGGTCGAAGGCTGCAATGACGCCGTCTTCGACCAACATGGAGCAGTGCGCGTCTTCCGCGTTTTCCATGGTGTGAAACGTTGCATTGGTGAAAAGCGTTTTCACGGTGTCTTTCCTCCTGGCGTGATGGCAAATGTGTGTTTTCGCATCAGAGCGAGTCGGGTGCAGCTGTGGCATGCCGAGATGCGTCCTGCTAGCGCGTGCTCTTAAGGAAAAGCGCCCGTTCGTGTTTGTCGCGACGGATGCGAACGGCCGCTAGATGCTGATCATACTTCCTACCGCCATCAGAATGAAGGCTAGGAACACAACGACCTGCAGCGGGGTGCTGCCAAGGGCTTTCGGCAGGAGGAGCTGTCCGTTTTCTCGGCGGCAGCGTCGATAAGCTGCGGGTACCATGAATGCGATTCCGAGCGCAATGAGTCCGCCTGCCGTGCGCATGAGCTCCAGGAAGCTGCCCAGATTCAGTAACACCAAAATAAGCGAAGGCAGGGTGGCAATCAGCCAGCATATGCGGCGGTTCCATTTCGTCTGTTCCTCGATGATGTCGGAAAGCGCCAGTGAGATGGACCAGTATGTGGTAAGCATGGCCAGCAGCGTGAAGACCGAACCGAGAATCTGGGCCCAAAGGCCGATGCCTTCCGACCAGCCGATCATGGCGAGTTGCGTCACGTGAGTGGAGCTCGCCAGCGAGCATCCGGCGATGACGACGATGAACATAAGGTTCAAGCCCAGTCCTATAAGCACGGCGTTGCGCACTTTGACAGGGTCGCGGTCAAGCCCTTCTACTGCTTGCGGAATGCTGAAGAATGCAATGAAAGACATCATGGCCATGCCGAAAAACGCCAAAAGCTCGGAGAAGCTTCCTGCGGCGTAGTAGATGGCATTGTCCAGGTGGAACATGCTTCCTACGGCCAGAATGGCGATGATGCCGATAATGATGTCAATCGAGATGGCCTCGCTGATGCCGAGGACCTTCAGTCCGAAGAAGACCACGGCGGCGGCAATGGCGTAAAAGATTATCTTAGCGGCTAGAGGCGGCAATCCTGCGGAGGCGAGAATCTCTGCACCGCCCGCTACATAAGCGGCCAGATTAAAGATGAGGACAAGCGTCACTAGCACGAACATGCCCATAGTGAGCGCCTTGCCAAAGCGTCCTCGGAATAAATAGTGCTGGAAAATACCGACGATCTGGGTGCCTTTGCCCACGCCCATGGTGAGTTCGGCGAGCATCATGTGCATGCAATAGCTGAAGAAGAAAGCGAGCAGCAATATTGCCAGAGCGGATACGGTGCCTGCTCGTGTGATGAGGTACGGCAGCGTCATGATGCCGCTTCCGACGCCGTAGCCCGTGATGATACAGGCCGCCTGCCAGGTGGTGAGTTTCTTGTCCATCGATTGTGCTTTCTATCGAGATTGCGACGGTTGCTTTGCCTTGGCAAGGAACGCTCCGTCGACGCCTGTTTTCGGCGCACGGGGCGCAATGATACATCACATCGGCTTTGTTTTCCGCGTCGGTCGAGCAGAGGCCGTTTCGCGCCATTCCGGATTTGGAGAAACGCGTCTTTGCGACGGCGGATGCGAGGGCTTCAAGCGAACAAGGGCTTCGTCGCTGTTTTGCGCATTGTACGGTGAAGCGACGGAACGAAGCGAAGTTCTGATACGCTACGATTCCATTCAAGCCAGATACGTCATCGGAGCATTTCTTATGAGCACTCGAGTCAACCATGCCATCCTGCACGTTTTCGATTTCAATTCTTGCGTGAACGTGTTTTCCGAAGAAGAGCTCGACCTGTCCCAGCGGCAGACGAAGAACTACGTGGCGACGCATGCACGCCGTGCCTTGGGCAGCATTGACAACAAGCATGGTGAATTCGCGCCGACGAGCCTGTTCGCCGAGGAGCTGCGCGCCTACAAGCGCGGCCTGAAAAGCTTCACGGAGCTTTCGATTCAGATTGCCGAATTCATGGCCGGGGAACTGTCGCATCAGGACAAACCCGTCTCGACCGATTTGCTGGTGGTGGATTTCGAGGAAGACGCCGATGTGGCACGTGTGCAGGCCGCCGTTGCCGCCGAAGCCGCGCGCGAGGGTGACGTCGATGCCGACGACGTGGAGAAAGGCGCCCTCGAGGAGGCGTTTTCCGCCGCTGCCAAGCGTTACTTCGCGTTGCTGCTGCTCGAAAGCAAGCAGGCCTATATGCACGAGGTGGGCCACGGCGACGGGGGAGCGCCGCGCGGCGAGATCGCGCGCCATTACGCCATCCTGCCGAACCCCTCCCAGAAAGTAGCGTCGTATGCGATCATCGACATGGAGACGCTGTCCGTCCTCTTCTGCGACAAGCCGCGCTCCATCGCGGGCGAAGAGCGCATGCTCATACCCGAGGGGCTTTTGCAATGTTCCGTGGAGGCCTCGAGCAAAGAGGTCATCGAGACCGTGGCGCGCATCGTAGAGGAAGTGGCCGACGAATTCGGGGCGAACGCCGCCGTGGCGCTTTCGAAGGCGAAGGCCTACGTGAGCGAGAAGGCGGACGAAGAGGAGTTTCTGGCGCCGTGGGAGGTGGGCGCCGAGGTGTTCGAGGACGAGCCTCTGCAGCGCCGTTTCGAAGAGGCCGTGGCCGAGGAGAACCTTCCCGACCGCGTGCCCGTGGAGAAGAAGGTGGCTCAGCGCGTGGCGAAGAATCACAAGATCCGCACCGATACGGGCATCGAGATCACGTTTCCTTCCGAGTTCGCCCACAACTCCGATTTCATAGAATTCGTCAGCACCCCGAACGGACTGATTCAAATCGAGCTGAAGAACATCGGCAGCATAGAGAACAGATAGCGGGGCGAAGAAGGGCGAGGCGGCGGGTGCTGCCGCGCGTTTGTTTTGCAGGACCGTGCGCTTGCGTTAGCTGCTATCATGGTTTCGAATGCGTTACGCCTTCTTTTTCTGTCTGAAATATCCTTACCGAACGAAGCGCCGCGTATGCGCGTCGCGCTGTTTCATCGAAAGGGGAGTAAACATTGGCCGAGTTCATCTACACCATGTATCAAGCCCGCAAGGCGCATGGCGATAAGGTCATCTTAGACGACGTGTCCCTGTCGTTTTATCCCGGCGCCAAGATCGGCGTCGTAGGTCCCAACGGCATGGGCAAGTCGACGTTGCTTAAAATCATGGCCGGTCTCGAGGAGGTTTCGAACGGCGAGGCCCGTCTTACCCCGGGGTACACGGTCGGCATCCTGCAGCAGGAGCCTCCTCTCGACGAGGAGAAGACCGTCCTGGAAAACGTCCAGATGGCTTTCGGGG
>USEQ01000124.1 GCA_900553655.1 uncultured Slackia sp.
GGAGGTCCTGCATGGCACGGCCGCGCCTGTCAAGGCGGTCGTCATCGGCGGGGGCACCGGAGCTCCTGTTTCCATACGCACGCTGCTTTCCCTCGAAGCGGAGGTGTCCGCTGTGGTGGCCATGGCGGACGACGGCGGGTCTACCGGTATCCTGCGCGAAGAGGCCGGCGTGCTTCCTCCTGGCGACATTCGCAAATGCCTTGCCGCTATGGCCGCAGACGATTCCGACCCCCTCACGCGAGCGTTCAAATACCGCTTTTCCTTCGCGCGCAACCATACGCTGGGAAACCTTATGCTTTCCGCTCTGGAGGATGCCACGGGGTCGTTTCCCGAGGCTATCGCTATCTGCGGACGGCTTTTGGGGGCGCGAGGCCGCGTGTACCCATCGACGCTCGAGAAGGTCGTTTTGTGCGCCGAGGCCTGCGATGGTGTCTTTCTGGGCGGCCAGGCGCGCGCATGCAAGTCGGAAACGGCCTTGCATAGGGCCGCTTGACGCCATTCGCCAGGCGGACCTCATCGTCTTGGGGCCGGGCTCGCTGTTCACCTCGATTATTCCCAACTTGCTGGTTCCGGGCGTGATCGACGCCATTCGCGAATCGCGCGGCGCTACGATGTTCGTCTGCTCCCTTGCGGACATGCAGGGCGAGACCTGGGGCCTGTCGGCCAAGGAGCATTACGAGGCCCTTGCACGCCACGGCATGGACGGTCTGGTCGACTACATGCTCGTCCACAGTCCCGAACCGCTGCGTCCCGCGCGACGTCTCGACCGTATGGCGGCGGCGCTTCGGCGGGTTCCCGAGACGCTTCCCGCGCGTAGCGAACAGGAGGCTTCCGCTATTCGCCCCGTTCGCATATCCTACGAAGACGCCTGCGCCATCCAGCAGTCCGGTCCTGTCGTGCTGGTTCGAAACCTCGTCGACCCGCTTCGTCCCACCTGGCATGACCCGAATGCGCTGCGCGATGCGATGCGCACCGTTGTCCGCTTGTCCCGAATGCGCTTGAGAAAGTAGCACCATGTCGTTTACCGCCGATGTCAAAGACGAACTTACCCGCGTGATGCCGGGATGCAGCCATTGCGACAAGGCCGCCCTGGCGGCTCTCGCGCGCATCGAGGGAACGCTGTTTTTCTCTGGTCCCGGCCGCTACCGCCTCGAGATAGCCACAGAAATCAGCTCCGTCGCCCGTCTCATCATCAAGTCGCTGCACCAGATTTACGCGCTCAAGACGGAGCTGACCGTCCGTCGAAGCGTTTTGCACAAGACGCCGAACTACCTGATCGTCGTGCCGTCCCAGCCGGGAATGGAGGATGCCCTGCACGATCTGGGTATCCTGGGCGAATCCGGTCTCGAGATGGGCATTCATGAGCATCTGGTCGAAAAGCCATGCTGCGAGGCATCGTATCTTCGCGGGGCGTTTCTCGGCAGCGGTTTCATTGCCGATCCTCGCGGCGATTTCCATTTCGAGATCACCGTGGAAAACGAGGCGCTTGCCGAGGGTCTCGTGGCCCTTATGGCCGAACGCAACATCAAGGCGCGCATCCTGCGTCGTCGCAACTCCTATATCGTCTACCTCAAAAGCGGTACGGCCATATCGGCGTTTCTCGCCTTCGTCGGCGCCCATCAATGCGCCCTGGCCATGGAGAACGAACGCGTGCGCAAGAGCGTGCGCAACGACATCAACCGCAAGGTGAATGCCGAGCTTGCCAACCAGGCGAAAAGCGCGGAGGCTGCAATCGACCAGATTGTCAGCATCAGAAAGCTTGCCGAAAGCGGCAAGGTGGCCGACCTTCCTCCAGGGCTGCAGGAGTTCGTGCGTCTTCGCCTTCGCTATCCCGATGCCAGTTTGAAAGAGCTCGGAGAGCGAGCGAACCCGCCCCTTTCGAAATCGGCGGTGTATCATCGCGTTCGCCGTCTCGAGGACATGGCGCGCAACCTGTAGGCGCCTTTGCGTCGCCTGCGCTTTTCGGACGGCCTATCAATGCCTTGGTGTGGCATGAGGTGCTTTCGCCGCGCTGCCGCAGCTTCGCTTCCTGGTCGGCTCGCCGACATTCGAGTCCTTCGCACCCGAGGTTCTTTCGCGCTCCTTGCATTTGATGGTAGAATCCTGTCGTTTTTACCCTCTCTCATTAGGCAAGGAGTAACCGCAATGGCTGAAACGAAATCCGTGAAGCCTGCAGGCGGGGAGCAGAAGCGCGAGCACTTCGCGTCCCGCCTGGGCTTCATCCTCATCGCCGCGGGCTGCGCTATCGGTCTGGGCAACGTCTGGCGTTTCCCATACATTACGGGCGAATACGGCGGCGGCGCGTTCGTGCTGCTGTATCTCATCTTTTTGGTTATCTTGGGCCTGCCTGTCATGGTCATGGAATTCGCCGTCGGTCGCGCGAGCCAGAAAAGCTGCGCTCAGGCGTTCGACATCCTTGAGCCGAAGCGTCGCTTCCATTGGTTTTCCTGGTGGGGATATATCGGCTGCATGATTTTGATGATGTTCTACACCACGGTAGCCGGCTGGATGCTTGCCTACGTGCCCAAGATGGCATCGGGCATGTTCGACGGCGGCACGGCCGAGGTTACGGGAGCAGCGTTCAACGCTATGCTCGCGAATCCCTCGGAGCTCATGGGCTGGATGCTCGGCGCTGTATTCATCGGCTTTCTCATCTGCAGCCTGGGCCTTCAGAAAGGCGTGGAGCGCATCACGAAATGGATGATGGCCATCCTGTTTGTCGCCATGATTGCACTGTGTATTCGTTCCGTCACGCTTCCGGGGGCTGCGGAAGGCATCGCGTTCTATCTCATCCCTGATTTCAGCCGCATGTTCGCGGGTGGATGGGCTACGTTCGGCGAAGCGGTCTATGCGGCCATGGGCCAGGCGTTCTTCTCGCTTTCACTCGGCATTGCCGCCATGGAGATCTTCGGTTCGCGCATCGGCCGCGAGCGCAGTCTGACGGGCGAGGCCGTCAATGTCACGCTGCTTAATACGCTTGTCGCCATTCTGGCCGGCCTGATCATCTTCCCTGCGTGCTTCGCGTACAACGTTACGCCCGATTCTGGTCCTTCGCTCGTGTTCGTCACGCTTCCCGTGGTGTTCGGTCAGATGCCGCTCGGCAACATCTGGGGCGCACTGTTCTTCGTGTTCATGAGCTTCGCGGCGCTTTCCACAGTCATTGCCGTGTTCGAGAACCTGATCAGCTTTACCATGGACAAGTGGGATGTCGATCGCAAGCGCGCCGTGGCGATCAACGCCGTGTTGGTGGTTGTTTTGAGCCTGCCGTGCGTGTTCGGGTTCAATGTGCTTGCGGGCGTCGCCATTCCCGGCGTCGGCGACATCCAGTCGATCGAGGACTTCATCGTCTCCAACAACATGTTGCCGCTCGGTGCGCTTATCTTCGTGCTGTTCTGCACGCAGCGCTTCGGCTGGGGTTGGAAGAGCTTCCTTGCCGAAGCCGACGCGGGTGAGGGCATGAAGTTCCCCGCATGGAGCCGCCTGTGGGTGAAATGGGGCATTCCCGTGCTCATCGTCATCATCTTCATCATGGGCTATGCGCCGAAGGTGGCGCTCTGGCTGGGGCTGTAACCTGCGGGCGTCTTTAAATAACGCTGCTCAATGCGAAAGGGAGCCAAATCGGCTCCCTTTCACATGCCTGCGCCGGTGCTTCGCCATCCTTGACGCTCTGATGCCCGCCGAGCACCGAAAGCGCCGCTGTGGCATAATCGGATGCCTGACGAAAGGGGAGTGCATGACATTCGAGAACGCTACGAAGAAATTGGCGGCATCTATGACGCGGCGCACGCTTCATTATTACTGGCAGGTCACACGCAGGCATTTCGGCCTGTTCTCGCTTCTGATGGTTTCGACATTTCTGTTCGTGGCGTTGCTTTCGTATGGCAACCCGTACGTCATGAGCCTGGTCGTGGACAAGGTGAGCGCCGGTCCTGTTTCTTCAGACGAGGTATTTTCAGCATTCGGGCCGTTTATCGCGGCGCTTATCGCCATCAACGTGTTCGGCCAGGCGGCAAGCAAGCTGCAGGACTACGCCATGTACAAGCTACAGATTGCCGCATCGTACGATCTTGCCACGATGAGCTTCGACGCCATGTGCAATCAATCCATGAGCTTTCATTCCAACCGTTTCGGCGGCACGCTTGTCAGTCAGACGACGAAGTTCATGAGCGCGTACCAGCTTTTGCTTGAGACGGTGACGTTTCCGTTTCTCCCCGTGGTGTGCTCGGTGATTTTCACATGCGCCATTCTGGCGCCGCGCGTCCCTGTGTATGTGGCCATCCTCATGATTCTTCTCGCTGTCTACGCGGGCATTTCCTACTATATGTACAAGCGCATACTTCACCTCAACGAAAAGGCCGCAAGTGCGCAGAACCACCTGTCGGGCGAGCTTTCCGATTCGGTGGCCAACATTCTTGCGGTGAAGACGTACGGTCGTGAGGCCTACGAGCGGAGTCTTTTCGACGCCGCGAACAAAGACGTGGTGACGCGCGACTCCAAGCGCATGTGGGCGTCGCTTACCCGCGGCATCATCACTGCCTGCATCACGGTGGCCATCATGAGCGTGGTCACCGTGTTCATTGCTGGCGGCAACGCGTGGTATGGCATCACGCCTGGCACGCTCGTGATGATGTTTACCTACACCTACACGGTGACGAACCAATTCAACTTCATCAACAACGGCTTGCAGCGCTTCAATCGCGCATTCGGCGATGCGTCCGGCATGACCGCAACGCTCGACGAACCGCGCCTCGTGGCCGACTTGCCCGACGCGCCCGACCTGCACGTGCGCGAAGGGCGCATCGACTTCGAGAACATCGGCTTCTGGTATACCGACGGCGCGGTTCGCACCCGGGTCTTCGACGGGCTCGACCTTCATATCCCCGCCGGTCAGCGCGT
>USEQ01000125.1 GCA_900553655.1 uncultured Slackia sp.
GCAGGAGCGCTTCGACAACGTTTCGGTCGACCTGATGTGCGGCATACCGGGTCAGACGCCCGAGATGTTCCTCGAAAGCCTCCGTAAAGCCATCGACCTCGGTGTCACTCACGTGAGCGTCTATCCTCTGACGATCGAAGATCACACGCCTTTTCGCAATATGGTGGATGCCGGCGAAATAGAGGATGTCAACGAAGAGCATGAAGCCCTCATGATGGCCATGGCTCCCAACGAGCTCACGCCGGCCGGGTTCCATCGCTACGAAGTGGCAAGCTACGCCAAAGAAGGCTACGAATGCAGGCATAACATAGCCTACTGGACGGGCGTCCCTTACCTGGGGCTGGGCACATCCGCCGTTACCATGACGCAGAACTCCGCACGCCGCATGCGCGTGCAAGACGGCGAAGTGGTCGACGATCTGGACCGCAGGCAGATGGCCGCAGAAGACCTCATGATGAAGATGCGCATGTGCCGCGGCGTCTCCGAGGGCGAGGTCCGCGAGGCGGCGCTGCTCCTTCCCGAAGTGCTCGAGGTGTATCGCGGCATGGTGCGCGACAATCTGGTCGAACGCAAGGACGGCCGCTACATGCCCACGTTCGGCGGATGGCTTTTGGGCAACGAATTGTACGGGAGGCTTTATGAGCTGGCTCCGTAGGCTTTTTTCGGACCGGGTTTCATCCGATGCGGTTCCCGTGCTGCTTGCTCCCATGGCGGGGGTGAACGATATCGCCTTTCGCCAGCTATGCGTCGAATGCGGGGTTGACCTCACTTATACCGAGATGGTTTCTTCTAAGGCGCTTTCGTTCGCCAACGAGAAGACCCGCCATCTTCTCGACCGCGCTCCCAACGAAAGCCGCGTGGCCGTGCAGCTGTTCGGCCACGAGCCGGATACCATGGCTCGCGAGGCTGCATGGGTCGAGGACCAGATGGGTGATGCGCTCGCATATATCGACATCAACATGGGCTGTCCCGCGCCTAAGATCGTGAAGAAGGGCGACGGTAGCGCGCTGCTGAAGACCCCCGATTTGGCGTGCGATATCGTGCGTCGGGTTTCCGGGGCGGTCGAGCATCCGGTCACGGTGAAATTTCGCAAGGGGTATTGCGCAGGCGAGGACTGCGCGGTTGAGTTTGCCCGCATGGTGGAAGACGCCGGGGCGGCCGCCGTCGCCGTTCACGGACGCACGGCCGCTCAATTCTACACCGGCACGGCGGATTGGGACGTCATCGCCCGCGTCAAACGCGCGGTGGGCATTCCCGTGATCGGCAACGGAGATGTGAAAAGCGGCTCTGACGCCGTGGCTCTTGTACAGCAGACGGGGTGCGACGCAGTGATGATCGGTCGTGCCGCGCAGGGTAATCCGTGGTTGTTCTCCCAGGTGAAGGCAGCGCTTTGCGACAAAGAGGAGCCTGCGCCGCCTTCCGCCGAGCAGCGCGTCGCCATGGCGCATCGGCACGCCGAGCTTCTTTCCCAGCGTATGGGGAACAACCTCGTATACATGCGCAAGCACGTCATGTGGTATCTGAAGGGAATTCCCGGCGCCGCCCGAGCTCGGGGCGATTTGAACCAATGCGTGACGATCGAGGATTTCGACGCCGTGCTGCAGCGTCTGCTCGAGGACCGTGTGCGTATAGAGGCCGAAGAGGCGGAATATCTGGACGGCGGCGTTAGGCGGGCGTAGATGACGCGTTCGTGACGTTTGCGCTTCGCGTTAGCACTCGTGTTTCAAGACTGCTAGAATCACGTCTGTATGATTCAATGCGCATCGTTGCGCCACAACGTATGGAGGAGGTCTTACGTCTCGTGTTGTCCGATCGTCGACAGAAGGTGCTCCAAGCCCTTATCGAGGACTACATCGTCAATGCGCAGCCCGTCGGCTCGCGCACGCTTGTCGATCGCTACAGCCTTGGCGTTTCCTCTGCTACGGTGCGAAACGAGCTTTCGGTGCTCGAGGACGAGGGGTATTTGACATCTCCCCATACTTCGGCCGGCCGCATTCCCACCGACGCGGGGTATCGCGCCTTCGTGGACGACCTGCTCGAAAGGGAGTTCGGCGACGAAACCGAGGGCGACGCGTTTGACGAGCTGCGCGATGCGGCTACGAAGATGGATGATTTGATGGACAAGACGTCGGCGGCGTTGACCCGCCTGACCGATTGCCTTTCTATCGTGCTCGCGCCTTCGCTGCTCGCTACGTCGGTCAAGCAGGTCTCGCTTGTTTCGTTCACGCCGCACCGCGCTCTTATGGTCGTGGTCACCAACGACGGCCAGGTGCTCGATCGTCATATCGAATTCGCCGACGAAGTCACCTCTGATGAACTTGCAGGCGTTCAGAACGCCTTGAACGAGGTTCTTTCGGGCAAGTCCATGTCTGAGGTTCGCGGCATCGGGGCG
This sequence comes from uncultured Slackia sp., assembly GCA_900553655.1. Lineage (GTDB taxonomy): Bacteria > Actinomycetota > Coriobacteriia > Coriobacteriales > Eggerthellaceae > Slackia. Next base: position 2,393 of record USEQ01000125.1, read on the forward strand.
CAGGAAGTTTGCGACGCCCTTTCGAGCCCTCTCGCGCATGTCGTCATCGACGAGCTCATGGCCTGCGTGGACGTGGAGGAATCGGGCCGCGCCCACAGGCTGGGCATTTCGTCGCTTTTGAGCAAGCCCGAATTCAGCAATGCCGCCGCAGCGCTGCCGGTGCTGCAGGTGCTCGAGGACGACACCGTTCTCATGCATCTTTTCGACGATGTCGCAAGCTCGGGCAACCCTCTTGAGGTGCGTATCGGCAGCGAGAACGATGCGAGCCAGCTTTCCGGCGTTTCCGTGGTGGCGGCTCAGTACGGCCCATCCGACGCATCGGGCGTCGTCGCGGTCATCGGGCCGACGCGCATGGATTATTCGAAGGTCATCAAGGCTGTTCGCGCCGCGCGAAGCGCACTGCGCGACCTGTAGACAATAGGAAGGTACCAATCGTTATGGCAAAAGACCTGTACGCGATTCTTGGCGTGTCCAAGACCGCTACCTACGATGAGATCAAAAAGGCGTTTCGTCGCAAGGCGCGGGAGCTGCATCCCGATGTCAATAAAGCGCCCGATGCCGAGGAGCGCTTCAAGGAGCTCAATGAAGCCTACGACGTGCTTTCCGATTCAACGAAGCGTGCTCAGTACGACCGCTTCGGCACCGTTCCTGGCGCGGCGTCGGGTCCTGGCGGCGGCGGATACCAGTACGTTGATTTTGACGATTTGTTCGGCGGCGGCTTCGGCGGCATGGGCGATCTGTTCTCGAGCTTTTTCGGCGGCGCCGCAGGCGGCCAGGCAAACGTCCGCAAGGAAGGCCGCGACATGGGCGTCGGTCTGCGTTTGACGCTTGAAGAAGTGGCGGCGGGTGCGAAAAAGGAAATCGTCTATGACCGCCTCGCTCCCTGCGAAGCGTGCAGCGGCACGGGCATGGGCGAAGGCGGCCATGAGGTCGACTGCCCCGAATGCGGAGGCCGCGGACGCGTGGTGACGGTTCAGCATACGTTTTTGGGCGACATGCAGACGGCAAGCACCTGCCGCAACTGCGGCGGCACGGGCAAGGTCATAGAGAACCCCTGCGAGGAATGCGAGGGCCAGGGCCGCATCCCCGATCGTCAGCACGTTACCGTAGAGGTTCCCGCAGGCATCCGCGAAGGCCAACAGCTGCGCGTGAGCGGCTTCGGCGAGGCGGGCATGCATGGCGCCAAGGCGGGCGACCTCATCGTGACGTGCCGCATCCAGCCGCACGAGTTCTTCGAGCGCGAGGGGGACAACCTCCATGCACGCGCGAATATCAGCTTCATCCAGGCGACGCTCGGTGCTGAAATCGAAATAGACGGCATCTTCGAAGACGAAAAGGTCCAGGTGCGCATTCCCGAAGGGTGCCAGAACGAGCAGATCGTTCGCGTCAAGGGCATGGGCATGCCGCGCTTGAACTCCGATTCGCGCGGCGATATGTACGTGCACATCAACGTGCTCATTCCGAAGAAGGTCACCAAGAAGCAGCGTGAACTGCTCGAGAAGGTGGCGCAGGAATTCGGCGAAGACGTGGCCGATGCGCGCAGCCCCCTGCAGCGTTTGCGCGATGCGTTCAACTAAGGTGCGAGACGTGGCTGAAATTCTCGACGGCTGCGGCCGTGCATTTCATATCGTCAATCTGGGCTGCAAGGTCAATCGCGTGGAAAGCGACGACTTTGCAGCTCGTCTGCTGTCCCAGGGCGCTTCGTGCGTTTCCCTCTCGGAGGCCGATCTCATCATCGTGAACACCTGCACGGTGACGGGGGAGGCCGAGAAGAAAACCCGCAAGGCGGTGCGCCAGGCTTTGCGCGCGAACGATTCCGCGCGCGTAGTGGTGACCGGCTGCGCGGCAGCCATCGACCCCGATACATACGCGTCCATGAGCGAACGCGTGTCGGTGGTTCCCAAAGGGAGGCTGACGAGCCTTTTCGACGAGGCGATTGCCGCGTCCGAGTCTGTGCGCGTGGGCGCCGAGTTTCCGACGCGCGTCGGCGTGAAGGTGCAGGACGGCTGCAACAACGCCTGCACGTACTGCATCGTGCACGTGGCGCGCGGTAAGGCGTGGTCCCGTCCTCTTCCCGACATCGTCGAAGAGGTGCATGCGCTGGTTGGGGCGGGCGCACGCGAGGTGGTTCTGACCGGCATCAATCTGGGGTCGTATTGCTTCGAGGGCGTCGCGCTCGCAGGGCTTTTGGAAAACCTCCTCGAAACAACTCAGGCTACGGTGCGTTTTCGCGTATCGTCCGTCGAGCCGCGCGATGTCGACGACGCTCTGATCGACCTCATGGCGCGTTCGAACGGACGTATCTGCCGCCATTTGCATCTGCCTTTGCAGTCGGGCTCAGACAAGGTGCTCAAGGAGATGAATCGCCCTTATGGTGCGGAATTCTATCTGCGGCTTTGCGAGGGTCTCTACGGTGCACTTCCCACGCTTGCTCTTTCAACTGACATCATCTGTGGATTCCCGGGTGAGACCGATGCAGA
>USEQ01000126.1 GCA_900553655.1 uncultured Slackia sp.
CCACAAGCGGCGATCTTTCCGTCATGCTGAACTCCGTTGTTGCCGCCCAAAGCCCGCAGCAGTTCATCTATCGTACGCAGGACGTGTCTACCGACGGCAACCCGCTTGCGCACGCCATCCTTCGCGGTGGTGTGGACAAATACGGTACCACCATTCCCAACTACCATTACGAGGACTGCATGCGCCTATGGGAGATGTACCAAAAGCAGGGCTTGGACAATCCCGCCGTCATCATCGATGCAAACCATTCGAATTCCGGAAAACAGTTCAAAGAGCAGATTCGCATCGTGGGCGAGATCACCCACACGCGCAAACATAGCGCCGATCTGCGCAAGCTCATCAAAGGCGTGATGATTGAAAGCTACCTGGTGGAAGGGCGCCAGAACATAAGCGACAACATGACTTACGGCCAATCTATCACTGACCCGTGCATTGGATGGGATGACACGGTGCGTCTCATTCGCGAAATCGCGGAGCGTTGCTAGCACGATCGCTTGCCGACGCAGGTCGGAGTTTCGTCGCGTCAGAAGGGTGCGTCGTGGGCAAGGGGACAGGATATGAAAACGATCGTTTTAATCGGCGGAATAGGATCGGGAAAGTCTAGCGTATGCGAGGCGTTCGGGCGTCTTGGGGCGGGCGTGGTGGAGCTTGACGATATAGGTCATGAGGTGTTGTCGTTCCCGGCAACCAAAGCGGCGTTGCGCCAAGCGTTCGGCAATGCGATTTTCGATGACAGGGGAGATGTCGTGCGTTCCCGTCTTGCCGTCGCCGCTTTCGATTCGGCCGAGCATACGCAGCTGCTCAATTCGATTACGCATCCTGCCATTATGGACGAGTGCTTCCGACGCGTGGACATGCTGGGAGAGGCGCATGATATCGTTGTTGTGGAGGTTACGTCGGGCGAGATGACGCGCGAGGCGTTTTCATGGGCCGATGCGGTTGTTGCGGTGAGTGCTCCCGAAAAAACGCGTCTTGCTCGCGCGTGCGCTCGGGGCGGACAGAGCGAATTAGATGTTCGTGCGCGTATGGCGCAGCAGCCAAGTGATGAGCAACGGGCGTCCATTGCTGATTACATAATTGACAACGGCGGATCCGTCGAGCAGATGGACCATGCGGTTCAGGCTGTATGGAGCGCTCTTGCACGCTGATTGGAAGTTTCGTGCGTGATTTCTCTCCGTTCGGCAACGTCTGCGCGATTTGGGTTTTCTCAAGATGGTCGCGTATACAATGCCTCCAGAGTCGTTTTCGGAAAAATCGACGTGCATGCCCATAGTGCGCAGCGGCATGCGGAACGGGGTCAGCATGGATGTCGCAAGCGTTGTGTCTTCTTTGACGACGACTGAGAAAGCGTCGCTTTTAGCGGGCGCTTCTCATTGGAAGACGAATCCCTTGGAAGATCGCGGGGTTTCTTCCGTGGTGTTTTCCGACGGCCCTCATGGCTTGCGAAAGCAGGAAAACGGTTCCGACCACTTGGGCATTCATAAAAGCAACCCTGCGACGTGCTTTCCTACAGCGAGCGCTTTGGCCTGCTCGTTCGACGAAGCGTTGATCGAAGAGGTCGGTGCGGCTATTGGCGAAGAAGCCCGCGACCAGAAGGTCGATGTGGTGTTGGGTCCGGGCGTCAACATGAAGCGCAGCCCCTTATGCGGCCGCAATTTCGAGTATTTCAGCGAAGATCCGTGGCTTTCAGGCGCGCTTGGCTCGGCTATGGTGCGCGGCATCCAGAGTCGTGGCGTGGGGGCGTGCGTGAAGCATCTGGCGGGAAACAACCAAGAGCATGCGCGCATGGTTGGCGATTCCGTCATCGATGAGAGGGCTTTGCGCGAAATCTATCTTGCGCCGTTCGAACGCGTGGTGCGCGAGGCGAGGCCGTGGGCGGTCATGACGGGCTACAACCGTCTTAACGGCGTGTACTGCTCACAGCATCCGTGGCTTTTACGCGACGTCCTGCGTAGCGAGTGGGGCTTCGACGGGGCCGTGGTGTCGGATTGGGGCGCCATGAGCGAAAGCGTCGCATCGGTTGCGGCAGGGCTTGACGTGTGCATGCCGGGTCCGCGAGCGGACCACTCCCAAACGGTTGAAGAGGCTGTCTTATCGGGAAGTCTTTCCCTCGACGCCCTTGACGAAGCGGCTTGCCGTGTAGTTGGCCTGGAGCAAAAAGCCCGGCAGGGAAGAGCCCTTCCTTTCGAGTGCGATTATGCGCACCATGTTGAAATAGCCTATCGTGCCGCAAGCGAAAGTGCCGTCCTGCTCGAGAATGACGGCATTTTGCCGCTTCGGGGCACGGAGAAGGTGGCCGTCATAGGGGCGTTCGCTCTGCTTCCGCGCTATCAGGGGGCGGGTTCTTCGAAAATCGACCCCGCTCACCTAGACGATCCATGGAGCGCGTTTCTTGATGCGGGTATCGACGTGGGGTACGCCCAGGGCTACGATGCGACATCGGGCGATTCTTCCGAGGAGCTGCTCGACGAAGCGGCCGCGCTGGCGGCGCAAAGCGACGTTGCGGTGGTATTCGCGGGGCTTCCCGACCGGTTCGAATCCGAGGGCTTCGATCGCAAGCTCATGGTGATGCCGAAAGGCCATGTTTCTCTTATCGAGCGTGTTTGCGCCGCCAATTCGAAGACCGTCGTGGTTTTGCAGGGCGGCTCGCCCATGGAAACGCCATGGCGCAATGGCCCTGCGGCAATTCTTCTGATGTATCTGTCGGGATGCCGCGGCGGCCATGCGACGGTCGATATTCTGACCGGACGGGTGAATCCAAGTGGGAAGCTTGCCGAAACCTGGCCCGTCTGTCTGCATGATACGGCGCTCGGGCGAAGTTTTCCTGATACCGATCGCGAGGTGCTCTATCGCGAAAGCATCTTTACGGGTTATAGGTATTTCGACGCGGCGGGTGTCGAACCTGCGTATCCGTTTGGTTTCGGCAGGTCATACACATCGTTTTCCTATAGCGAGCCGGTTGTTTCGTTCGTCGAGGGCGGCATCGAGGCATCGTGCACGGTGGCGAATACGGGCGCGTGCGAAGGTGCGGAAACGGTGCAGCTGTACATGGAACCTCGCGCGCGTACGACATTCGGGGAGAGGCGTCGGTTGGTTGCGTTCTCGAAGGCGAAGCTTGCGCCCGGTGAAAGTGTGCGTGTTTCCATGCGCGTCGACGAACGTGCGTTTCGCTTTTGGGATACGCACGAGCATCGCTGGCGCATCGACGAAGGGCTCTACAATGTTTTATTCTGCGCGTCGAGTCGTGATGTGCGCCTGACGTGTGATGTCTTTCTTGGTGCGGGCGAGGGCCAAAGCCCGTTTCCCGTCGATTTCGCGCGTTCTTGCGCGCCCAAGCGTGAGGCGCTTGCGTCGTATTACGAAGTTGTGCCGGGAGGGTTTTCCGATGCGGCCTTCGTGGCACTTTACGGTGCTCCGCTTCCGCCGCGAAGGCCGGTGAAGCCTTTTACGCCCGATTCTCCCGCGAGCGATCTTGGCACGACGTTTCTCGGGCGGCAGGCGTTTCGTATCGTTGATTTCCTGATGGCAGGGCAGTCGAAGCACATGAGCGACGATATGAAGGCCATGATGGATGAGATGGCGGCCGATATGCCGTTACGTTCATTCACGTCCGCGGGCGTTCCGTTCGGCGTTGTGGAAGGATTGGTTGACGTTTTGAATGGGCATTGGGCAAAAGGCGTTGCGCGCGTCTTGAGTATGGTTCGATGAGGCTTTGTTGAAAAAAGCGTCCTGAACGCGGTCGGCTGTCCACGCTTTAGGAATTGCCTTTTTGCGGACCTGCGCTGCGGCTGCCGGCGGGTTCACGGGCGTTTCTTGAATTACGAATGTATGTTCGATAAATATCGGCATGTGATATTCTGGTTGCATATCATGAAGTCGCGCGATTGCGTATGCGCGCTGCGAAATGTTTGGAGCGAAGGAGCGGGCTCATGTCTTCTCACCTGCAAAACATAGAAGGCGTTTCCATGGAGGGGAAGCTGCCCGAGGTGCGTCTTGCTTCTACGCCGTTTAAGGTGGAAAGCCCGTACGAACCTGCGGGTGACCAGCCTCAGGCCATCGAGGCTCTTGCTGATGGCGTGCGTCGAGGGCTTCGCTATCAGAACCTCCTCGGCGTCACGGGGTCGGGTAAAACCTTCACTATGGCTAAGGTGATAGAAGCCGTCCAGAAGCCTACGTTGGTCATGGCGCCCAATAAAACGCTTGCCGCGCAGCTTGCTGCTGAGCTCAAGGAGTTCTTTCCGCATAACGCCGTGGTCTACTTCGTCTCCTATTACGACTACTACCAGCCTGAGGCCTACGTCCCTTCAACCGACACCTTTATTGAGAAAGACGCCTCCATTAACGAAGAGGTCGAAAAACTGCGCCATGCGGCAACGTCAAGCCTCCTTTCGCGGCGCGACATCATCGTGGTCGCCTCGGTAAGCTGCATTTACGGCATCGGCTCTCCTATGGATTACGCCGGCATGGCCGTGTTCATCGATAAGGAAAAGCCGGCAGAGCGCGACGACGTCATCCACGAACTGATAGACATCCAGTACGACCGCAACGACTACGAACTCAAGCGCGGCACGTTTCGCGTGCGCGGAGACGCGCTTGATGTGTTTCCTCCCTACGCGGACAACCCCGTGCGCATAGAGTTCTGGGGAGACGAGGTCGAAAGCATCCAGGAAATAGATAATGTGACGGGCGAGGTCTTGAACGAATACGAGGCGCTTCCCATCTGGCCTGCTTCGCATTATGTGACGGCCCGTCCGAAGACGGACCGCGCCATCAAGAGCATCCAAGAAGAGCTGCGCGACCGCCTGGCGCAATTCAAAGAAGAGGGCAAGCTGCTTGAGGCGCAGCGTCTTG
>USEQ01000127.1 GCA_900553655.1 uncultured Slackia sp.
CCGACGCTTCCTGCAGCGCCCAGGATCTGCCTATTTTTACACCGTCGAGAGATCCTTCGCTGACGAGCTTTCGCACACGTGCGGAAGAGATGCTGAGTATTTCGGCGCTTTGGGAGACAGACAGCATGGCGGACACCTAACTGAGGCATTTCCGAGATGCTTATCATAATAAATGGTTGCGGAATCGCAATGAATGTTAAAAAACGCGCCCATTCTTCATTTATGGCACCATTTAGTTGTCGAGTACTGGACAAAATGATGTTATATTGCCCAGCATGCTCGACAGAGGAGGCTTTCGGCTGCGAGGCCTTGAAGGGTGGCCCTTTCCGCGGCTATTCGAGGCCGGTCTTCCTCTGCTCCACCTTGCTGATTAGTTCTTGTTGCGAGTGCACGTTGAGCTTCGTGTAAATGTGGCGCACATGGGTTTTCACGGTGTTGCGTGAAAGCACCAGCTCTTCTTGAATGAAGGGGCTTGTGCGTCCGCGTGCCAAAAGGCGCAGAACGTCCGTTTCGCGATTCGTCAAATTGCATGCGCAAGCAACTCGTGAGCATGCTTCATCAATTGGATCGATAACGGGCTGCGTTGCTGCGGCTGGGCTTACCATGCCGAGCTCATTTGCCTTGTCGCTCGTGCTTGCTGATTTGACCCGAGAAGGTTTCGCTTCAAGGGCCATGGTATTTTCCGAGGTGTTTTCGTCGCTTGTATTTTCGTCGGCATGGGCGGGCAGCACCGTTTCTACCGCGCGATCGAAGCTGAAATTGCGCAGCCCTATATAGTTGAATGTGAAGAAGATGATTGCCATGGCGGCTGTGGCCCATAGCGATGAAAGGGCGCCGAGGGCGGCTGCCATCTGCGCGATAGGGGCTCCTATTCCTATGCCAAGCCACTGGGCGGCCAGAACAGTTGCGGCAACGAAGACTGCTCCAAGTTTGTTGCGGTATCCGACGGAGGCCACTATGCAGTATGCCAGCATATTGAACAAATCGGATCCGGCCGAAAGCAGTGCGATATAGGCCTGCTCTCCTGTCTGGTCTTGCAGTGCAGGAAGAGCAAATGGCGCGCAGAGCAGTCCTGCGATAATGCAGAGTACGGCTGTGCGATGCGATGCGTCGAGAGAAGGCGGTCGGCGGATCGTTGCAGCCGCAAAAACCACGCAGACTGGAATGCAAGATGCCATAGACGCGGCGAAGGAAGGTTCTGCCTCGCTGCTTGCGAGTGAATACCCGCAGACAATGTTAAACAGGAGAATCGATACGAATATCAGGCTGGAAAAGGGAAGATACGACGATGGGCTTGTTATGCTCAGCACATCGGGGGCGTCGGAGTCTCTCATGTTTTTCATGACCGAACGGGCATCGGGTCGCGCGAGAAGGCATGCTGCGGCCAGTGAGGTTGCATACAGCGCAACGGACGCCTCGATGGGTAAGCTGTTTAAGAAATGAATCCCTGCCTTGGCGGCGTATTGCACAACGAACGCCGTGGGTACAACGACGAACGCGTGCTTCGGTCCGCGCTGCGCTAGCGAAACCCCTACAAGCACAGACACCCAAGCGCCGCCGATTCCTCCAAAGGGGCTGCCGATGGCCAGCATGAGGCTCGAATGTCCGTCAATTCCTCCATAGAGGCTTGCTGCCGCAATCGCGGTTGCTGCAAGGCATGCGAAAAACCAGAAGCGCTCGCGTAAAAGAGAGGGTTTGCGGTAAGCCGCAACAGCCAGAAAGACGGAAAATGCCACGCCTCCATACGTTGATATCTCGCGAGCAGCGGGCAAATCCTGGGCAACGGTGGGGAAGATGTCTGCGTTTAGAACATGGGAGGAAACGAGCACAAGCGCCAGCGCGAGGCAGGTGCGTGCTGCGTCTTTGCCGCTGCTGCGGTCTTTTCCATTGGCGATGAGCTCCTCGCCGCGTGGTTTCATGGCTTTCCTTTCGTCTAGGGTTGCGCGATTCCATATTTGCGGATGGCCATTGTGCGGCTTATGGCGGAAAAATCGTAACAGAATACGGGCTTTCAATAGGGGATGGCTCTCGCCCTCTCAAGGCTATTTTTTGCCGATAACACCCGAAGAATACCTGGTCGTTCATGATGAGCGTTCCTTTTCGCATCGGCGGGGTGACGAAACGAGTGCGTTGCGGCTGTAGTGTTTGCGACATCGAAGGGCACGGACAAGGAGGGTGCTATGAGTGAAAAGAATCAGGGGAACGTCGCACGCATGACGCGTCGCAATTTTGTCACGGGTGCTGCTTTGGCGGGCGCAGCTGTTGTCGGGGCAGGAATGACGGGGTGTGCGCCGAAGGGCGCTTCCGAAACGGTTGAAGCAAAGGCCGATGTGGCGGCCGATGCTCCTGCATGGCTTGGCCAAGAGCCCGAAATCGCCGATGCCGACATCGTGAAGACCGAAGAAACGGACTTTTTGATTATCGGCGCAGGCACGGCAGGTTTATGCGCGGCGGGCACCGCCGCCGACGCGGGCATGAAGTTCATCGTGGCCGAGAAAAACGACAAGGTTCCCGAAACGCGCGAGTACTGGGGCATCGTAAATTCCAAGCCTGCGCTTGCCCAGGGTGGCGAGGTTGATGGCATGAAGCTTCTCAACGAGCTTACTCGCTATGCGTCGGGCAAATGCAACCAGGGTCTTATCAAAATGTGGATTGACGAGTCGGCCGAAGTGTTCGATTGGGTCGATGCCATGATGGCGGCGCAAGGTAAGCAGGTCGTCGTCGATATGCCGGGCGACCACGCCACGGGCGGCACCGATTACATGACCCCGGTGCTTCAGCATATCTATCTGACCCCGTACCAGCCTCCCATGCGCAACGATGTCATCCTCGAGCACGTTCAGCAGAAGGCCCCTGACAGCGTGCGCTTCAAGCATGCGCTGGTCAAACTCGACCATGCAGAAGGCTCGGTGACGGGTGCCGTGTTCGAGACCGAAGAGGGCTACGTGCGCATCAATGCGAAAAACACGTTGTTGGCAACGGGCGGATACCCTGCGAACCCCGTCATGATGAACGCTTTGCAATCTGCGGCCGTGGGATGCTGCACTGCATCGAGCTACTATCTTTCCGACGACGGCTTGGGCCTGCGTGCCGGCATCTGGGCGGGCGGCGTGAAGGACGCAGACGCCGCTCCGATGATCTTCGACCGCGGCGCGGTGGACGCGGGCGTCGACTGCGGATACCTGGGCGAAGGCGATGACGCGGCGTTTCCCGGAACCATCTTCCAGGAAAACATCGGCAGCCAGCCGTTCATGAAGGTGAATCGCAGGGGCGTACGTTTTTGCAACGAATCCACCCCGTACGATTTCCTGTGCTTCCAGGCGGGCCAACAGCCGGGCGGCGTATGGTGCGAAGTATTCGACGCGAATGCCCCCGAAGATATCTTGCGTTTCGACACCATGGGATGCTCTGGCTTCGCGAAGCAGATGATGGCCGCCGGCATGCCTCTTGAAGAATTCGTGGCGGCGTCGAAGGACGCCGGCATCTTGAAAAAGGCCGATACCCTTGAAGAACTTGCCGATCAACTCGGTTTCGAGGGCGAGGCGAAGGAGGCATTCCTCGAACAGGTGGAACGCTACAATGCCCAGTTTGACGCTCAGGCTGATGACGATTTCGGCAAAGAGGCCTACCGCCTTTCCGCTCTTCGCACTGCGCCGTTTTACGGTTTGTGGTTTGGAGGAACGTTGCTCACCACGCTCGATGGCTTGAAGATAGACGAAGAGTGCCGTGTTCTCGACGCGAAAAACGAGCCGATTCAAGGCTTCTATGCCGCAGGCGATGTGTCGGGCAGTTTCTTCTCGGGCAATTACCCCGAATACATTGTAGGCGTGGCATCGGGTCGCTCTTCGGTTCAAGGTCGCCATGTTGCGCGCAAGCTTGCGGGTGATTTGTAAGCAGCGTGTTCGCTCGGCGAGGTTTTTCTCGCATCGCGCACGGACGCGCCTTTGGGCGCCGTCTTCTAACTGGATAACGATTGGCTTCATGGCCGTAGCGCCCGCCTTCCCCCTCCCTCTTTTGGGCGGGCGCCCTTGCCGCCGTCTGCTGGTGTTCCTGCAGGCGGCGGTTTTCGTTTAGAGAGGGGGGGTGAGCCGGCTGGTTCGGGTTTCCGCTGCGGCATCTTTGGCAAATTCCGCTCGGTTCCGTCTGCGGCGTTTTCGGTGAATCGTTTCTGCTTCCTATTCTTCTTGTATGTGCCTCCGCCTTCCAAATTACCGCCGAACATGACAGTTAGGTAACATGCCCAATTTATTGTGAGATAAGTTGACAACGTTAGACTTAGATTTTATATTGGCAATCGTACCGAAAGGGTTAAGCCCCGAAGGTGCAGGCCCAACGTCGAGCTCGCCATTGCGCGGCGACATCCGGATGGGCCGCTCAAACGAGGTGATAACAGTCGGCGGGAAACCGCCACGCGCAGCCGCTTGAAGCGAGCGTAGGACATCGGCAAGGCAAGCGCCTGAAGCTGAAAAGACGTCCGGCGCAGCGCCAGGCGGTTTCGCACCAAAGGAAGGACTGATAGATATGGGTAAGATTCTTGGTATCGACCTTGGCACCACCAACTCCGCCATGGCTGTCATGGAGGGCAACGAGCCCACCATTCTGGTCAACGCCGAGGGCGATCGCACCCCCCCCTCCGTTGAGGGCTTCCGCAAGGATGGCGAGCGCGTAGTGGGCAAGGCTGCGAAGAACCAGGCGGTCACCAACCCGCAGAACACCGTTTCTTCCGTCAAGCGCTTCATCGGCCGCAACTTCGCTGAAACCACCGAAGAGCAGAAGACCGTTGCTTACAAGGTTGTTTCCGGCAAGGACGGCCGTGCTGTCGTAGACATCGACGGCAAGGAT
>USEQ01000128.1 GCA_900553655.1 uncultured Slackia sp.
CATCATAGGCGAAGCGGCATCTTGCGGAGGCTTACGTCTCTCGGTCTTCCGTGGAATTTGCAAGAGCTTGACAGTGGGACTCGCACTTGCCGCGGGTTTCGCGGTCTCTAGTCGAGGCTCGGGATGCGCACGCCTTTCGCTCGGCGAAACGGCCCACAGGCCTCGTCATACGAAAAAGCCCCGACGGCGTCGGGGCTTTGGGAGGCTCAGAAGGGCTATTCCTTACCGGTCCAGCAGTAGGTGCAGACCTTGGACGGATCGATGCCGATGCCTTCGAGCATGCCGTCGAGGGATTGGTAACCCAGCGAATCGAAGCCGAGCTTCTCGCAGATCGTGCGCAGCATGCACTTGCCGCGTTCGGTGGAAGAGTCGGCGTATTCCTCGAGATGCTTCTGGCCTTCGTCGCCCTCGAGCTCTTGGATGACGCGGCGGGAAATCAGGTCCATTTCGGATTTGCTGCTCGAGAAGCTCAGGTATTTGCAGCTGAACATGATGGGCGGGCAGGCGGAGCGCATGTGCACTTCCTTGGCGCCGGCGCCGTAGAGGAAATCGACCGTTTCGCGCAGCTGCGTGCCGCGGACGATGGAGTCGTCTACCAGCAGAAGCTTCTTGTCGGCGATCAGCTCGGGCACGGGAACCTGCTTCATCTTGGCAACGCGGTTGCGCACCTCCTGGTTGGAAGGCATGAAGGAACGCGCCCAGGTGGGAGTGTATTTGATGAAGGGGCGCGCGAAAGGCGTCTTGCTTTCGGTTGCATAGCCAATGCCGTGAGGCACGCCTGAATCGGGCACGCCGGCGACGTAGTCGACGTCGGGAAGCGTCCCCGCCTTTGCTTCGTCGCGCGCCATGATGGCGCCGTTGCGGTAGCGGACCACTTCGACATTCTGTCCTTCGTAATTCGAATTGGGGTAGCCGTAGTAGGTCCACAGGAAGGCGCAGATTTTCATATCGTCGCCCGCGGGGGATATGGTCTTGTAGGAATCGGCGTTCACGCGCACGATTTCGCCGGGGCCGAGCTCGTATTCGTCATCGTAATCGAGCTTGTGGTAAGGGAAGGATTCGAAGGAAATGCAGTGGCCCTTTTCGTTCTTGCCAATCAGGACGGGGAGGCGGCCGACTTTGTCGCGTGCTGCGATGATGTCGCCTTCATCGGTCATGATAAGCAGGGTGAGCGATCCGTCGATGGCCTCCTGGGCGAACTTGATGCCTTCGACGAAGCTGTCTTTCTGGTTGATGAGGGCAGCAACGAGCTCGGTGTTGTTCACCTTGCCCGAGCTCATGGCCATGAACTGCTTTCCGCCGGCGGAGAAGCATTCCTCGATGAGCTGCTCCGCGTTATTGATGATGCCTACCGTGGTGATGCCGAAAGTGCCGAGATGCGAGCGCACCAAAAGCGGCTGCGGGTCGGTGTCGCTGATGCAGCCGATGCCGCTGCATCCGTGGAAGCTTTGCAGGTCGTCTTCGAATTTCGTTCGAAACGGCGTGTTTTCAATCGAATGGATTTCGCGCTGGAATCCGGTTTCGGTGTCGAAGAAGATCATGCCTGCGCGACGTGTTCCCAGGTGGGAGTGATAGTCGACGCCGAAGAACACATCAAGAACCACATCGTCATGGGATGCAGCCCCGAAGAATCCGCCCATGGTGTACCTTTCGTCATTGGATAACGGTCAAAAAAACCAGTATAAGGCTCTGCGCGCCACCGCGCGACTCGACCCGGGTTCCTCATAGCATTTTTCCAGAATGGAAACAAAAAGAAGAAGGAGTGGTGGGCGAATCGCGCGGTGGACGGCGGCCTATTTCTTCAGAAGAGGGGTGATCGCTCCGGGCACCAGCAAGGTGATGCGGTTGGTGGCGCGAGAAATGCTGGTATAAAGGCGATTGCGGTCGATGCGGTTGTCTCCGAACACGTTTTCGCGGGCGTCGGGAATGATGACGTGGTCGAATTCAAGGCCTTTGGCGAATTCGAGCGTCATGACCATGACGCCGCTTGCGGGCAGCGTGGCATCGTCGTCGATGGGGATGATTGCTTCGTCTCCGAGCAAAGAGACAATGCGGCGGGCTGCCGTGCGGTCGTTCGCGATGACGGCCGCAAGCCCGCGGCCGTCGCGTTCGATGCGCTCGCGCGCCTGCGAGACAACGCGTGCGAGTTCGGATTCGTACGTTTCTTGGTCGGGGCATTCCAGCAGCTCGGGGGCTATGTCGTCGCGCTGGATGGAGGAGACGCGCATGCGATCGTCGTGGGGCATGAGGCTCGAGAACAGGTCGGTGATTTGGGGGGACGATCGGTAGCTTGTCATGAGGCGGCATTCCTGCACGTTTTCGCCGCTTGCCTCGAATACGGCGCGAATTTCTTCGAACGTCGACGTGTGGCTGCCGATTGCCTGGTTCTCGTCGCCCAGAAGCAGGAAATGCGCGCGGCGGAAATAGCGTCGAAGGATGACGAGCTGAGCGGTGGTGTAATCCTGCACTTCGTCGACCATGACGTACTTCGCGTTTGGATTGCTCAGACCCGTGCATGCCATTTTGAGGTAGGCCCATTCCACGGGGAGCAGCCCTTCTTTCCCGAGAAGGCGCATGCCGATGCGGTCGATGCGGAGCCACTCGTCGCGCTCGACGATGTCGAAGGCGCGCGCGAAGCGGTCGTTGAGGTAGGTGAGCGCAAGCTCTCGCGCCTCGTTTTCGTTTTGGGGCTCGATGGTTTCGTGGAAAATGCGCACCTGCTCTTGGATGGAAAGCTGGAGCATTTCGTTTTGCGCGCGTTCGGTTGCGGCCATCTGCTTGAGCCTGCTGGACAGTCGCTTGTGCAGCTCTTCGCGCATGAGCGTGACCAGATGGGGGCCTGCCGGTATGCGCTTGAACTTGTCGGCCACTTGGCGAATCTGTCCTGCGGAAAGCAGCTGGGCTCCCTCGCAGACGATGTCCTTGAAGTCGTTGGGGTCGAAGACGAGCCCGGCAACGGCTTCGTCAATGCGCTGCAGCGATTCCAGGGAGACGTCGGCCCGTCCGCGGCTTCGGTCGGCGGGCATGATGGTTGCCATGAACTCGTTGAAGGTCATGGTTTCAGGATTGCTTTCTCCCAGGTCGGGGAGGACGTTTTCGATATAACGGCTGAAAACCGGGTTTGGCGTGATCAAGAAGACGTCCTCGGGCCTGAGGCTTTCGCGCTGCTGGTAGAACAGATAGGCGATGCGCTGCATGAGGACCGACGTCTTGCCGCTTCCGGCGATGCCGTTGACAAGCAGCACGGGAACGTCTTCGTGGCGAATGACTTGGTTCTGCTCTTTTTGGATGGTGGCCGTGATGGCCTTCATCTGGGACGTGCGTTCCTGGGAAAGCGACGCGAGGAGCATGGCGTCCTGGATGGCCACCGTGGTGTCGAAGTATGCGTTCAGGGTATCTTTCGCGATATCGAACTGGCGACGCAGCTTGAGATCGACTTTGATGGTGCGGCCGTTTGCGACATAGGAGGTGGGGCCGTTTTCCTGGTTGTAGTAGGTTTCGGCCACGGGCGAGCGCCAGTCCACCACCAGGCGTTTGTAGTTTTCGTCCGACATGCCGGCGTTGCCTATATAGAGTTCTTTCGGAGCGTCTCCCGGCTTGTATTGCAAACGGACCTTCGCGAAGTACGGCTGCTCGAGCAGCAGGCGCGTTTTCTCGAGGTTCTGGAGGTTGAGCTCCTGCGTGGCGTTGTACAGGTCGATGTTTTTATTGGCGGTGGCGTATTCCGCGTAGGTCTCGAAGGCCTCGCCCATGCTGGCGAAGTTGCCTGTGAGTTCGTCGGCGAGCATCTCCTTGTCGGCGGCCACTTCGGCATCGAGCTTCTTGATCTTCGCCGCGAAGGAAGCGGCCATTTTCACGAGCGTTTCGTAGGTTCGGCTCAGATGCTCCTGTTCTTGCGCGAAGACGGGGTCTTTTTCTCGATCGAGTTCGCGCGCGGTGTCGCTTGCGGCATCGAGCCCGGTCTGCCTCTGCGGGTCTTCGTCGGGGCTGTTTGTGGAAAGGCGGGATTGCGAAGGGTCGGTGAACACGGTTCCTCCTTAGCGGGCGGTGCAAATTGCTTATTCGACGGTGCGAGTTGCCTCGTCGGCACGAGGCCGGCGGATTAAGCTTGATCTCTTCGTTGGTACAATGGCAGAAAGTGTTGCATTATAAAACGGCGAAGGCGATTCCGCACGAGAACTGCGCTTGTCGTTTCGGGCGAGGCGCTTCTTGTGTTGCCTCTGATTCGATTTGGCTGGCCATCGCTTCGCTTTCGTTTCGGGCGGGTCATCTTCTGCGCTTTCGTCTGCCTAGGCAGACTGTCTTGTATCGCTGCAGGTTCGGGTCGGTAGTCCCGCTGCATTGCCTTGCACGCATGCGCGCAGGATTCCGCTCCCTGTTTTCTCAAGTTATGGGCGGTTTGTATCAGTCGCGTTGCATCTTTGGGCCGTTTTTTTGTTCGCCATATTGGGCGCTGCTTGATGTGTTATTCGTTTTCCCTGATGAGAGCGTTGTTTAAAGTAGCATGGAAGGCGGTTTGGACGCGCGATGCTCTTCCGATGATACAAAGCGCCTTGAACTTGAGAACGGAGTCCTCCTTTTGAGCGTGTGGACGGTTGAGGCGAGCGATTCACGTGTCACTGTCGGGGCTCGTGTTGCCTTTTGAGTGCATGTACGGTCCGAGGCGAGCGGCTTGTTGGGCGGTCGGGCTGTACATATGCGGGGCGATCGGGGTACGCAACGCGGGGTGGTTGGGATGTGCGAATTTCGAAACGATCGAAATGAATGCATTTCG
>USEQ01000129.1 GCA_900553655.1 uncultured Slackia sp.
CAGCGCAAGCGCTGCCTGCGGAAAAGATAAGCATGGCGACGATGAATAGGTTGCGCGTGGAATAACGGTCGGTGAGATAGGCGGTGACGGGAATCATGATGGCGTTGACCAGGGTGAAGCCGGTGGTGAGCCATTGCGCGGTCGATGCACTTACGGACATTTCCGCCATGATGGATGGAAGTGCTGGCGTCACAAGGGTCTGGTTGAGTACGGTGATGAACGTTCCGAAGATAAGGACAACTAGCGTCGCTTTCTGTTTGCTCGTCAATTTCAAATGCTACCTCGTTTCCTCTGTGCGTGCCTGGTCTCGTTGCCGAAGGGGGCGGCTGTTCGCTAGGGCCGGTGCGCGGCTTTTTCGCATGGTTGGTTCTGGCGTTTTGCGTGCCGAATGGCGGTCGGTTCGGATGGCGCTATGAGAATGGGCGCCCCTGTTTCGATTGCGTAGTTCAGTATACATTTCTGGCATTGCTAAATTATTAAGTCGCTAAATAAATACATGCTCGGAATCTACTTAGAACGCATGGCGCGTCTTTGTCGTTTCGTCAACGTCCGAAATGCAGAGGAGTTCATTCCGTATAATCATAGGAACGAAAAGATGTATGAAAGGCAGGATGCGTGCAGGAAAAATGCATAAAGGAAGCCAACGCGCGCGATAAAGACCCGGACGACGCCCTTCTTGACGGCCCTGAGTGCGTCTCGGACGCCGACGCGCTCGACAGGCTGTATATGGAGGCGGCCCTTGTTCAGGCGCGTCGCGCGGCGGAAGCGGGAGAGGTGCCCATAGGGGCCGTCGTGGTGTGCCAAGGCGAGATTATCGCCGAGGCGTGCAACCATCGCGAAGCCGACCATGACCCTTCGGCGCATGCGGAGTTTTCGGCCATCGTGCAGGCTTCGCGCGAACTCGAGCGCTGGCGGCTATCGGATTGCACGGTGTACGTGACTTTGGAGCCATGCATCATGTGCGCGGGTCTTATGCACCAAGCGCGCATCAGCCGTTGCGTGTATGGCGCCCCCGACCCGAAAGCGGGAGCGCTCGGCACGCTGTACGCTGTCAACGAAGACGACAGGCTCAACCACACCTTCGAGGTGGCCTCGGGGGTTTTGGGCGACGAATGCGCGCAGATCCTTAAAGATTTCTTTGCGCGCCGCAGGACGGAGAAAAACATGAGCGGGAGGAAGCTATGAGCGATGTGGTAACGGTGTTTTCGCCGGCGAAGGTCAATTTGCACCTTGCAATAGGCGAAAGGCATCCCGACGGGTATCACGGCGTCCGCTCCGTCATGCATGCGCTTTCTCTGCACGACATGCTTACGGTGCGTCGGGAGCGCGTTTCTGGTTCGGACGGCTTTTCGGTGCGGGTCAGATGCGTCGCGCACGAAGGCGTCGAACCGCTTGATATTCCGTCTGAGGACAACATCGTCTATAAGGCGCTCATGAAAGCTGCGGATACGTTCGACTGTGGACGCGGGGAGGCGGTGAACGTTGTCATCGACAAGCATATCCCACATGCGGCGGGTTTGGGAGGCGGGTCGTCCAATGCGGCGGCCGCACTGCTGGCGGCATGCCGCCTATGGGGCATCGACCCCGAATCCCAGGAAGTTATCGACATCGCGGCGGGGATAGGGACGGATGTGCCGTTCTTCCTGCGTGGCGGATGCGCCGTCTTAGGCGACAGAGGGGACGTGTTCGAACGCGAGCTCGTTCCCATGAAAGGACCCCTGGTGCTGATTCGCCCGAATGCGGGGGTCTCCACGGCGGAGGCCTATCGCGCATTCGACGAAGAACCCGTGTCCGTCTCCTCGGCTGTGTTTGAAAACGAACAAAACGCGCAGTCTGCCGAGGATTTGCAGCTGTTCAATAATCTTGCTCGTGCGTCAGAGCGCATCCTTCCCGAGCTTGTCCGTGTGCGTGAATGGCTTTGCGTCCAGCAAGGGGTTGCCAGGGACGAAAGGACCGGAGAGCCGTGCGTGCTTTTGTCCGGAAGCGGCTCGGCCACGTTCTGCCTGTGCGGGTCGATGGCTGCTGCCTACAGCATTGTTTCCGCCGCGAAGCTCGAGGGCTGGTGGGCTCGCAGCTGCACGTTCGTGTCTGCTGGTGCGCGTATCATGGAGAAAAACTCATCGGTTTGCGCTACGAATTTGGGCGCCGCGCAAAGAATTTGGTAGGCTTTGTTCGAATCGGGCTATAGAAAGGGAAGACATGACCATTCTTATTATCGTGGCTATCGTCGTTGTACTTGCAGTTGCGCTGATCGCTCTCTACAACAACCTGGTCAAGCTGCGCAACATGGTCGATAATGCCTGGTCGCAGATCGATGTGCAAATGCAGCGCAGGCTCGATCTTATTCCGAACCTGGTGGAGACCGTCAAGGGGTATGCGGCGCATGAATCAGGCACGCTCGAGAAGGTGACCGCTGCGCGCTCGGCGGTGAGCACGGCGTCGACTCCTGGCGAGAAGATGGCCGCAGACAACATCCTCACAGGCACGCTCAAAAGTCTCTTTGCCGTGTCCGAGGCGTATCCGGATTTGAAGGCGAATGCCAACTTTCAGCAGCTGCAATTCGAGCTCTCCGAAACCGAGGATAAAATCAGCTACATGCGCCAGAGCTACAATGATACGGTGATGAAGTATAACACCGCGATTCAGGCGTTTCCGGCGGTGGTCTTTGCCGGCATGTTCGGCTTCAAGGCACGCGAGAGCTTCGACGCCGTTGCGGGTGCCGAGGTTGCGCCCAAGGTTCAGTTTTAAGGTTTCGGGTGTCGTGCAAGAAATGCAGCGTTAGGGCGAAGCAAAGTCCATCCCGAAATCGCCCGGCTTCGGAAACAGCTCGAGGCCGGGCGATTCGTTCAGAAGCCGAGGTTGGCGAATCGGAAGCATAATTCCAGGATTTTGACGCAGAAACAAAACGAACCCTACCTGCGACACAGGTAGGGTTCGTGTAGGTACGTCTGGCGGAGAGCTGGGGATTCGAACCCCAGATACCCTTTTGGGGTATACTCACTTAGCAGGCGAGCACCTTCGGCCTCTCGGTCAGCTCTCCGAAAAAAACGTGTAGGAAGCATAATAACGGTATAGTAAACGAAAAGCAAGGATACTTGATGGGCTCCACTACGACAAATTCACAATATGGCTTTCGCGGTGCTCGATTCGCGTTCGCGTCTTTGGTGGCATTGTGCGCTCTATGCGTCGCCCTTTTTGCAATTCCTCAAGATGCCCAGGCGAAAAGCTATACGTGTCCGAGCGTCGTGATCGACGCGACGGTTCAGCCGGACGGGTCCTTGTCCGTTGTCGAAACCAGGACGTTCGATTTCGACGGGACGTTTTCCGCCGTGTGGTGGAACTTCGACTCCATGCCTTCGGACGAATGCGAGCTTTCGGTGGCTTCGGTGGAGGTTGCGTCCCGCGAGGGCGAATCGGCCGACGCTTCTTCGACGGAAAGCGCGAGCCTTCCCGAAGTCGCGTTCGAGCGAGCCTGGAGAGAAGAGGGCGGGCCGAGCGAGCCTTCGTACTCGCTCGACGAGGACTATCGCACCGTGTATGTGTTCAACGACGTGAGCGACGAAAGCGTCGATGTAACGCTGTGCTACAGCATTACGAATTTCGTGCAGGTCTATGATGACGTGGCCGAGCTGTATTGGCAGTACATAGGGCACGGGTGGAGCGTGAAAAGCAGCCATGTCGTGGCGACCGTGCACTTGCCCGTACCCGCGGGGGCGTCGGCAGCGGCGGGAAGCGACGTGCGCGCATGGGCTCACGGTCCGCTCGATGGGACGCTAACGGTGGGTAATGACGGGACTATCTCCATGACGGTTCCGTCTGTCGATGCGGGCGGCTACGCGGAGGTTCGCGCGACGTTTCCCCGTCAGTGGGTTTCGGGGGCCTCTGCGCATGCGCCCGTTTTTCATACGGGAACTCGGCTTGACACGGTCTTGGCGGAAGAGGAGCGACTTGCCAACCAGGCGAACGCCGACCGCATCAAATCTCTCCTGTTCATCGTGGTGTGTCTTATCGTTTCCGCCGCGGTTATTGTCTGGGCCCTTGTTGTGTTCTTCCGCCATGGGCGTGAATACAAGCCAGAATTTACCGATACGTATTGGCGCGATGTACCCGAGCGGGGGATTCATCCAGCGGTCATCGGGCGCCTCTGGCGCTGGAACGGCCAAAGTGACCAGGATTTCACGGCCACGCTCATGCATCTTTCCTGTATCGGCGCTATTCGAATCGATGCGGGAAGCTACGAGCAGCCGAAGTCGTTTGGCGGCATGCGCACGGTGAACGACTATTACATAACTCGTCTTGCCGGCTGGGAGGAAAAAGTCGCTGGAAGCCGTGTGGACAAGCAAGCTATGGATCTGCTCTTCGAGCGTATAGCCCCAGGGGCAGATGCCCTGTGGTTCGGCACGATTGCCCAATACGGCTCCGATCACCCCGAAGCGTTCGTGAACGAAATGAACGAATGGCAGGGCGTGCTGAGTGCCGAAGTGAACTCCTACGATTTCTTCGAGGCGAAGGGCGAGCGTTACCGCGGAATCATGCTGGGCGTTGCGGCCCTGGCCGTGTTGGGAGGGCTCGCATGGGCGTGGTTCTCGGGCAATTTCATTCCGCTGATCGCTGCTGCGCCCACTGTCGTCGTCTTGCTCGTCATCAGCACCGTGATGTCCCGACGCAGCAAGCGTGCAGTTGAAATCCATGCCAAGTCGGAGGCGTTGAAGAAGTGGCTGAAAGACTTCAGCGCACTTGACGAGCGCCTTCCCACCGACGTGAAGGTG
>USEQ01000130.1 GCA_900553655.1 uncultured Slackia sp.
ACGAAGCTCGAAGCGCGCCCGCTGCGCTTCGCCTCCGAGGACGACCTCGTGCAATACCTTGGCCTGCGCGGAGGGGCGGTTTCTCCTTTCGGGGTGTTGAATGACGAAGAGGCCCTGGTCCAGGTGGTGTTCGATGAGGAGCTGCGGACCTACAAGGGCTTGGGTGTGCATCCGAACGACAATACGGCAACGTTGCATGTCGCTCTCGGCGACATGGTTCGTATCGTCGAGGAGCATGGCAATGCTTTTCGATTCGTCGAACTCTCAAGGCCCGAGCCTGAGGAATAAAGTTTTCTGACGAAGCGCGGCAAGTTGCGTTGTCTCGCTTCGCTTGGTGATATCTGGGCGATATTCTTGAGGGGCGCGCTTGCATTGGCCGAAGCGCGTTTGCGAATCGTCTTGCTAAGGAAAGGAAGCGTATCGTGCTCATCGAGGAAAAGTACCATGCATGCGTCGAAGGGCTCGCCTCGTTTGCGCGCGGCATCGGCATGACAGATGCGGTCATCGGTCTTTCGGGCGGAATAGATTCGAGCCTGGTCGCCTGCATGTGCGTCGACGCCTTCGGCGCCGAGCATGTCCACGGCTACATGCTTCCTGGTCCGTACTCGAGCGAGCATTCGCTGGTGGATGCCCAGGAGCTCGCCTTGAACTTGGGAATTCGCGCAGAGCGCATCTCAATCGGAAAGCCTTTCGAGGCGTTCGTCGACGTCCTTGGGGATCACTGCATCATGGCGCGGGGCCTCGCTGCCGAGAATACGCAGGCACGATGCCGCATGACCGTGCTCATGGCGCTTTCGAACGCCCATGGATGGATGATGGTCAACACCGGCAACAAAAGCGAAGCTATGATGGGTTATTCCACGCTTTACGGAGATACGGCGGGCGCCTATGCTCCTATTGGCGGGTTGTATAAGACTGATGTTTTTGCCATGTCTCGTTGGGTGAACGAAGAAGCTCTTCGTAAGGAGGGGCGTATCCTCATTCCTGAGCGTGTTCTTACGAAACCGCCAAGCGCAGAACTCGCCCCCGATCAGCGTGACGAGGATACGTTGGGGTCATATGATGAGCTTGATCGTCTTTTGATCGATTATTGCGAGCGCGGTATGGGTCGAAGCGCGCTTATCGCTGCTGGTTATGATGCTGCAGAGGTTGATCGAGTGAAGAATCGCGTTGATTCATATGCGTTCAAGCGCGCTCTGGAACCTCCGTTTCCCGCGATTGAATACGGTCTTAATTGAACAGGTCTATAAGTTCTTGGCGCTTGTGCACATCGAGCTTCGTGTAGATGTGGCGAATGTGGCCGCGCACGGTAGTGGGCGATATGGATAACTCCTCGGCTATATAGGTGTTCGTACGCCCTCGGGCAAGATATCTGAGCACTTCGGTCTCACGCTCGGTCAGTCCATGCTGAGCGGCGAGGAATTGGCACGTTTCCTCGAAGGCGTCCGTTTCGGATTCATTGGTCGATGGCGGCGCCTGGATGGAACTGGCGGAGGCTCCTTCGCGGGTGTAAGGAGTCGCTTCATCTGCCGGGATTTTTTCGCAAGTATAAGAGGGCGCTTCATCGGCGGCTTCGTCAGCCTTTGGGGTGTGCTCGAAAGAGGAAAGAGGTGCTTCGTCTTTTGAAACGCCTTTCTTGCGTTCGTGCCTTTTGCGGTCGCGCGAAAGCAGCACGATCGCCATGGCAAGCAGGTAGATGATGCCGCACGAAAGCACAAGAAACCTCACGGTGGAGGATGCTTGCTCAATATGCGGGCCGCCGAATGCGCTGCCCACGACGAGAGATGCAAACAGAGAAAACTTGGCGCACCCCGTAGTCAGGGCAAACAGTGCGTAGCTCGATACACCGAAGCGATTCGCGGCATAGGCAACCTGGTATACCACAAGCAGCGCCACGAAATCGTAGCTTACCAGCAGCATGGTGCTGAACAGGCGCGAGTAGCCTTCGCTCATAAAGGGGACGAAGACCACCATGGCCGCCAAGATGGGAAACGCGATGCGAAATGTCGCGGAAGCGGCGGGAATGCGCCGGGCGACGAGCAATGCTACGCAGAAGAGCACGGAGGCGATGGTCATGGCCATGCCGGGAACAAGCGCGGCGCCGGCGAATTCCATGGAAGCCGCCAGCATGAAGCTGTTGATGAGTCCGATGACCGCTTCGAGTGCGCAGAGCGTGAGCAGGGCGTCGCCTATTTCGTTCATCGCTTTACGACGGGCTTCGGCGCAAGGGCGTGCCGGAATGGGCTCGAAGGATTCGTCTGTGCGCAGACGGCGACGGGTCTCTTGCAGGCAGAGCGCGCTGCATACCAAAAACGCAATGGTAAGAACAGGCGTCAGGGAGCCGTTTGCGGGGGAAAGGGTGTATTGCAAGGCCGAGCTGGCAAGCGAAGCGCAGCCGATGTGAACGATCGCTTTCGTTGGATTCTCCATGGCGAATATCTCGATCCACGACAGCTTCATGGCGATCGACCCGATTGAGAAAACGGCCACGGACAGCCCGAGCGTCCACTGCTGGGGAACGAGGTCGCCAAGATTCGTGGTCGCTAGGAGCATGCCGACGACCAAAACGGCGGCGGCGGGCCATAGGGGCATGGAAAACCGCGGCAGGTTTTTAAAGGAACTCAGCAGCGCAATCGCGAGTGCGCAAACCGCCGTGGCGAATGCGGACGCCATGTTGAACGTCGCATCCGTCATGAAGATGAACGATCCGTCTGTCTGAGAGAAATGGGAGAGGTATATGGAAGAATTCGCGGACCGAAAAAGCCCGTATCCCATGACGACGAGCGCGCCGAAGACGAGCGAGGCATGGTGCGGCGTGCGCACAGCGGCGTCGTTCGACATAAGATTCCCCTCCCTGTTGTGTACGACGTATTGTAGCGGTTAGTCCATTGCGCAGGTACTGTTTCGAATCCTCGCACGATGCCCTCTTCGACAGATTGGGTGGAAATACGCATTTTCTTTATCCTGAGCTGGCACAACGGTGAAACAGTCCATTTTGTACGGTTCGCTTTCTGGCCGAAAAAGCCATGATGGAGACAACGACGCGGGGAAGCGTCGAAGCGTACCGAGGAGGGAAACTATGGATACTACGCTTAATCGTCGTAATTTTCTGAAAGGTGCTTTGGCATCCGGCGCAGTTCTTATGGCGGGCGGCGCGCTTGCAGGCTGCGCCTCCGAAGGCGGCAATTCCGGCGACACCGTTGTCGGCTTTGCTCCGGTTGAATTCGCCGAAGAAACTGACGTGTTGATTGTCGGCACTGGCATCGCCGGCCTTTCCGCTGCGATGGATCCGGTCGAGGCGGGCTACAAGGTCATGCTTGCCGACAAGCGCGATACCTATGGCGGCGAAAGCTTCATGGCGTGCGGCGTTATGAATGTTTCCGGTTCCGAAATGCAGAAACGAGCCGGCATCGAGGGCAGCGTCGAAGAGAAGTGGGAAAAGTACGCTCCCGTTCTTGAGAAAAAGGGCGAGACCGACGACATGGAGTATAAGAAGAACGTCTATCTGGGCCAGACCGAGTGGGCGAACCGTGTTGAGGCCGATTACGGCGCGCAGTTCCAGCCGCTTGAGGCCTATAAAGACACCGGGGCTCCCACGTCCATGCTGCTTCCGCTGAACGGCATCGGCGACATGACCTCTGTTCTTACGCCGCTCATCAACGGTCTCCAGGACAAAGGCGCCACGGTCGAGCTGAACCGCAAAGCGACCAACTTCATCGTCGATTCCGAAGGGACCGTCATTGGCGTTCGCTTCGTCGACTCCAAGACCGACAAAATCATAGACGTGAAGGCGAAGAAAATCGTCTTGGCTACGGGCGGTTTTTCCTGCAACCAGGTTATGGTTTCCGAATATATGCCGCAGCAGGCAGAGCTCTGCCCGCTGACGGTGTATTCCATGGGAGAGGGCCACGAGCTCGGTCGCTCCATCGGAGGCGTATATGCCCATATGGACATGGATTCCAACCGCATGAGCGACCTTGCGCAGGTTACGGTATGGGGCTATTTCGGCCGCAACGTGCAGGTAAGCCCGATGGGCCGTCGCTTCATCAAGGAAGACCAGTCCCATGACACGCCCGATGCCTGTGCGGAGCTGGGCTTGGGCTTTTGGTGGACCATCTTCGACAATCAGCTCATCGAGGGGTCTCAGGCATGGAATGTCGAGATGAACATGAAGGCTCACGAGGATCGTCTGGTCGGCCCCTGCAACACGCTCGACGAGCTCGCGCAGGCCATGGACGTTCCCGCCGAAAACCTCAAGGCCACCTTCGCCGAATACGACGGCTACGTGGATGCGGGCGAGGACGCGGCGTTCGGCAAAAAACTTTTCCTCGAGAAGCTCGAAGCTCCCTACTATGCGCTCAAGCATTTCCCGTTCCGCTACAAGACGCATGGTGGCTTGAAGATTGCAACCGACAGCCAGCTTGTCGACAATCAGGGCAATCCGATTGCGAACGTGTATTGCTGTGGGTCTACCACCCCGGACACGGGCAGCGACCTTTCCCCGAATGCGGGTTCCGGCCTTATCACGGGCAAGGCCGTCGTTGCTTCGCTTCAGTCCGAGCAGGCGTAGGCCGTTTGGTCTTGCATGCGGCTTCTTTGCTTTGACGAATCGCCTGCTTCGAACCGATGCATTGCTGCATAAGGGGCGCAGGCGCAAATCGACTTCATGGGCGTACCTCCTCCCTTCGCCCGCAACGAAAAAGGCTCCGAGTTTTCGGAGCCTTTGTTGCGATAGCGAGGTTGTATGCGGCGAAGCTATGCGATTGCAT
>USEQ01000131.1 GCA_900553655.1 uncultured Slackia sp.
CTCGCTGCGTTCCTTGTCTTTCTTTTCGATAAGCCTCATAGCGTCCTTGCCGTCAAGTCCGTATCTGTCGTATACATTCTTGATGGCGGTTTCGGTATCGGAATAGATGAACAGCTTTACAACATCCTTGCGACCCTTTAACACAAAGTCCGCACATCTGCCTACTATCACTGCAGATTTTCCGCTGTCGGCAATATCGGTTATTATCTTTGCGGTGTAGTTGAACAGATTACGGTCGGAGGTGAAATCCTTATGGTCAGGCTCTAAAAGCTCGCCGTCATAGATTTCCTCACGGTTGAAGATAGTATTCTTTATCTTCTCGTCAACTCTGCCGAAAAGCTTCTCGTTGATGCCGCTTTCATCACTTGCCATTCTGATTATCTCTTTATCATAGTACGGAATGCCAAGCTCCTTGGCAACTTCGGCCACCACAGGCGCGGCGCCCGTGCCCGTGCCGCCGCCTTCGCCGGCGGTCACGAAGACCATGTCAGCCTCGGCCAAGGCCTCACGAATCTCAGCGCGAGATTCCTCCGCCGCCTGGCAGCCGATTTCGGGATTTGCACCGGCGCCGAGGCCGCGCGTCAATTCCTCGCCGATATGAATGGTCTTATCGGCGGAGGAAAGCAAAAGAGCCTGTTTGTCGGTGTTCACGGCAATGAACTCCACGCCCTTCAGTCCGGCCTCGACCATACGATTGACGGCGTTCGTTCCGCCGCCGCCGACACCTACGACCTTGATGACGGCCAGGTGCTCAGAACCAATAGTTTTAGGCATCATATCCTCCATGCGTGCTACATTTCCAGCTGCGTTTGCCTGCATCGCTTCTTATTCAAATGGTGTAT
The DNA here is from genome assembly GCA_900553655.1 of uncultured Slackia sp. Taxonomy (GTDB): domain Bacteria; phylum Actinomycetota; class Coriobacteriia; order Coriobacteriales; family Eggerthellaceae; genus Slackia. The sequence continues at coordinate 843 of USEQ01000131.1, forward strand.
CAAGCCATTTTGAAAGCATGACAGGTCTACTTTACACGAACTCGCTTACATTGCAAGAACCCGAAGGAGCGCAAGAAAGCACCTCCGCCGAAGTCCCACAATATCAAGGCCGCTGAAGGCTTGCTCCGTTCAAAAGCTATGCGGTACGCCATGTGGGACTTGCAACCACACGAACGTTGATATAGGAAACCGTACCGGGATTGTCTGCCATGATCTGCAAGCAGACGCGCTCCTTGTCGCGAATATCGTCAGCCGACCCGAACGCTATCTGCACATTCGAATCGAGCGTGATGGTGGTATTGTCCGCGGATGTAGCGGAGACCGTTTTCACCTGGTCTTTCAGCTCGGTAGTAAGCCCTGTTACAATGTCGAGCGCGTTGATGATGCTCTCGTCGGAGCATTGCGAGCCGACCTCCGGCTTGACGCCGTATGCCACGTCTTTAATGCTCAAGACGTTCGCTTTGTCCTCGTAGATCTTCGGGCTGATTTTCGATGCCGCCTCGGTTCCTTCTTCCGGGATCATGCAAAGCCAAATGCCGTCTTCGGAGATAGCCCAGGTCTGTAAAGACTGACCCTCGTCCACGCTCACCTCGACCGTGGCGCCGATTTTACGCTCGGTAACATTTAGATTAAGCGTATCGGGGAAAACGCGCTGCACATCGACATCGGCAACCCACGCGTCGCGCAAGACGCCGTTTCTCACAGCCCCCGTATCGACACGAAGAAGCGTCGTATCGCTCGGAACGTTCGCAAGCTGCGTCATCTCTTCCGACGTGAGATGTTCGACCCCCGACACCGTAAGCTGCTTGACGGAAAAGAGACTCGACCAGTACACGCCGAGACATGTGGCGGCAAGAACCGCGATGAGGCAAAGGAGCACGATGGCCTTCGCCATATGGGCTCGATATGCCTTATGGACGCGTTCGTCGCGCATCCCTTGAGCAAGAGAGCCTACTTTGACCGTAGACACGCGCGGCTGAGCGCTGCCGTATCCGCCCTGCGATCCAAAACGCTGCGTCGGCCTGCCATAAGAGCGCGTAGAACGCACGGACCCACGCGGAATATCGACCTGCGACCCTCTTTGTCTTGAGGAAACGCGAGGTGTAGGACGATTGTTACGCGAAGCCAAGAAAACGCACCTCCGGAACTAGTTCTATGCCATAGCGCTGTCCCACCGCGTCCTGAACGGCATGAATGAGGGCAAGCACCTCGACAGCACGCGCTCCTCCCCTGTTGACGATGAAATTCGCGTGCAGCTCGGAAATCTGCGCAGCGCCGCACGTCGCGCCCTTCAGCCCTACGTTCTCTATCAGTCGTCCCACCGATTCCCGTTCGGGATTGCGAAAGACGCTTCCACACGAAGGCATCGAAAGCGGCTGCGTCTTGCGACGGCGAGAAAGCGCGGTCTCCATTTTGACGCGAATCGCCTCTTTGTCGCCCTCGTTCGTCGAAAGCTCGCATTCCAGCACAATTTCATCATACGGAAATGACGTCTCGCGATAGCCCCATGCAACATCCGAGGCGTTATAGCGCTTGAGGCCTTGCCCGGGTCGAAGGGAGGTTATCGACAAGACTCGGCTTCCTATGTATTCGTGACTCGTACCCGCATTCATGCGCAAAGCGCCGCCGACCGTCCCCGGCGTACCGACCGCGAATTCAAACCCCGCTCGACCGCGCGAAAAGGCTTCGCGAACGACCCGCGACAAGCGACATCCGGCACCGACGGAAAAGGTCTGAGCCTGCTCGTTGTACGAGCAGGCGTTGAATTCCGAGCCGAGCACTACGACAGCGCCCTCGAAGCCCTCGTCGCTTACCAAGAGATTGCTCCCCTTGCCTGCGACAATCCACGGAATGCCGCAGCAGCGCAGCAGTTCCGTGACCCCCACGAGTGAGCCAAGCGTATCCGCCTGGATGAAATAGCTCGCAGGGCCTCCGATGCGATAGGTGGTATGGCGACTCATGGGCTCGTTTTCGAGTACGACGCCTTTGAAACGATCGCCCAGTTCATATTCGATAAAAGACACGCCGCGCATCCCCTAGCGCTGCTCGAGCGCGCGAACGACCAAAGGACCAAACGAAGTGACGTCGCCAGCCCCCATCGTGATGAGCAGGTCGCCCGGACGAACCGCATCGAGCACGACCTCGACCGTCTCGTCTTTCGACGGAAGATACGTGGCCTTCCCGGCATCGCTCAAAGCATTGATGCGGTCAACGATAGTCTGCCCGCTTACGCCCTCGATAGGGTCCTCGCCCGCAGAATAGACGTCCATGATCATCAGGGAGTCGGCGCGGTCGAACGCATGCGCGAACTCTTTCGCAAGCGTTTGCGTGCGAGTATAACGATGAGGCTGGAACAAGACCACGACGCGATCGAACGAGAGAGCCTTCGCCGCCTCGATCGTCGCGGCGACTTCCGTGGGATGGTGGGCGTAATCGTCGACGACCGTGACGCCGGCTGCCTCCCCCACCAGGTCAAACCGACGACGGACGCCAGAATATCCTGCGAGCCCCTCAGCGGCGCGAGAAACGTCTTCCCCCAAAGCCCATATAACACTCAGCACGCCAGCGGCGTTGAGGGCATTGTGACGGCCGGGGTTTTTCGCCAGGCGACATTGCACAGAAAGCCCGTCGGGAAACGCGAGCGTGAACGACGTCGCTATTCCCTCCGTGCGGTAATCCAGCACACGCGTATCGCAGGAAGCATCGAACCCGTAGGTGACCACGCGCTTGCCCGTGCTGCAAGCAAGCTCGACAAGAGCGGGGTCTTCGCCGCACGCGACGATCGCCCCCTGGTCGGGAACGGAAGACATGAATCGTGCAAAGGTCTCGCGAATCTCCTCGATACCGCCTACGTAATGGTCGAGATGGTCGGCTTCGATGTTAGTCACGAGCGCAACATACGGAGACAGGTTGAGAAAAGACCCGTCGCTTTCGTCTGCTTCGACTACGTAGTACTCGCCCTTGCCCGACACCGCATTCGTCTGATATGCGTCGACGATGCCGCCCACCACGAACGTCGGAGAAAGACCCAGGGCGTCTGTAGCCGTAGCAAGCATAGAAGACGTCGTGGTCTTGCCGTGCGTGCCTGCGGCGGCGAGCGTCTTTTTGCCACGGCCAAGCTCGGCAAGCATGCGCGCGCGTTGCCACACCTCTATGCCACGCTCACGAGCGGCGGCAAGCTCGGGGTTCGTTTCGGGAATAGCCGTGGAGACAACGACGACATCGCAATCAGACGGAAGATTGCCGGCATCGTGGCCGATAAAAACAGGAATGCCCGCTTGGGCAAGCTGTTCGGTATAGCGAGAAGACTTCATGTCCGAACCGCTCACCCGCATGCCGGAATCGGAGGCGACGCGGGCAATGCCGCTCATGCCCACTCCGCCGACACCGATAAAATGAATGCATTTGGTTTCAGAGCTCATCAAGACTCCCCCTTAAGTCTATCGGAAAAGATATCTATCGTGAAAACGCGCGATTACGCGCGTGCGCAACGGCAGACAACCTCCGCCAGTTTAGCAGCAGCGTCCTGCGTTTCAAATCCGCTCGCAGCCTTGCGCATGGCACCGCGCACCGATTCATCCTCGATCAATGCGAAGAGCTTTTCGGAGAATTCCTCGCTATCGAGCGCATCGTCGGGCAGCATAAAGGCGGCTCCGCTCGCCACGTACGCCTTTGCGTTCGTGGTCTGATGGTCTTCGGTAGCATAGGGAAACGGCACAAGCAGCGCAGGAAGGCCCAAAGCCGAGATCTCCGCCAAAGACGTGGCCCCCGCGCGAGAAATGGCACAATCCGCCGCCGCAAGCGTTTCCGGCATCCGATCCTGATACGCCATGACGGTCCAGCGGCGGGATTCCTCCTTTGACAAAGCAAGGCATTCAACCACGGAGTCGTATTCCTTCGGACCGGTGATATG
>USEQ01000132.1 GCA_900553655.1 uncultured Slackia sp.
CCGTTTCGGTCGAGCAGATCAAATTCGGCGACAACGACACCTTGGCCGCGTTGGTCGCATGCCTCGCCGATGCCGACCGCGTCGTCATTCTGAGCGACATCGACGGTCTGTACACGGCTAATCCCCAGATCGACCGCACGGCGAAGCTCATCGCGCGCGTCGACCGCATCACGCCCGAGATCATGGAGGGCGCCACGGGGGCTGGAAGTGCCGTGGGAAGCGGCGGCATGATCACCAAGCTCACATCTGCCCGCGTGCTCGGTGCGGCGGGCATCCCTCTCGTCATCTGCCATGGACGAGCCGAGGATGCGGTTATCAGGTCTCTTGCCGAAAACCCCATCGGCACGCTGTTCACGGCGAAGGAGCGCCGCCATGAAATTACCCCGCGCAAGCTCTGGATCGCTTTGGGGGATTCGGTGAAGGGGCATGTGGTGGTTGATTCAGGCGCCGCTTGCGCGCTTTCGGAGCACGGATCGTCGCTGCTTACCGTGGGAATTCGCCGCGTAGACGGCGATTTTTCGGCCAACGACGTCGTGGATGTGCTCGACGAGTCGGGCTATGTCATAGCACGCGGCCTCGTGCGCTATGATGCGGGCATGATGAGGGAGAAAGACGGCGTCGCCATCCACCGCGATGAAATGATCGTCTTCGAGTAGAGGCTTGAAAGCGAAGCGTCCCAATCGTTTTCAAGGGGCGGCCCCGCCCGTTTCTTGTTCGCTCTGGCTTGCATGTTCGCATCGGGGCGCAGGGGCATTGTTTGGAAAGGAAGGTTCGACATGGCGGCTTTGGCAACTTCGGTTCGCTCTATAGCGCTTGCCGCGCGCAAGGCTTCGGCCGCGCTCGCACGCACGACGACCGACCAGCGCAATGCGGCGTTGTTTGCGATGGCTCGGGCGCTGCGCGAGCATTCTGCCGCCATTGTTAAGGCGAATGCCGAAGATATGAAGGCGGGCAGGTCTGCGGGTATGAGCGAAGGCTTGCTCGACCGCCTCGAGCTCAATGAGCAGCGTGTCGAAAGCATGGCGCGTGCGCTTGAAGACCTGGCGTCGCTTCCCGACCCTGTCGGCCGCGTGCTCGAGGAGCGCACGATCGAGGGAGGCATGCTGCTGCAGCGCATAAGCGTCCCGCTCGGCGTGGTGGCTATGGTCTATGAAGCGCGTCCGAACGTGACCGCCGATGCGGCGGGAATCTGCCTCAAGGCGGGAAACGCCTGCGTGCTGCGCGGTGGCTCTCAGGCGCTGCATTCGAACATCGCGCTGACGAATGTCTTGCGCGATGCGGTGCGCGCGGCTGGCCTTCCCGCCGACAGTATCTGCTCCATAGAAACCGCCGATCGTGCGGCAACGGATGTCCTCATGGGTCTGCACGGCCTGGTGGACGTTTTGATTCCGCGGGGCGGAGCGGGGCTTATCCGCCATTGCGTCGAACACTCCAAGGTTCCCGTCGTAGAAACCGGTACGGGCAATTGCCATGTCTACGTGCATGAATCCGCTGATTTCGACATTGCCCGCGCCATTGTCATGAACGCCAAAACCCAGCGTACGGGCGTGTGCAACGCGTGCGAATCGCTTCTGGTGGATGAAGCGGCGGTGAAGGCGTTTCTTCCTCGGATGCTTTCTGAACTGGCGGATGCCGGTGTCGTCGTCCATGGAGATTCTCTTGCTCGCGAGTGCGCCGCTCTTGCCGAAGAAGGCGGATCGGCGAACGTACTCGAGCATTTCGTCGACGCCGTGGAAGCGGACTGGGGCACGGAATACCTCGCCCTCGAAATCAGTGTGAAGACGGTGGGCGGCGTCGAAGAGGCGATAGAGCACATCAATCGTTACGGCACGGGCCATTCCGAGTGCATCATTGCAAGCACGTCTTCCGAAGACGGGAAAAACGCTGCGGACGCCTTTGCGGCGGGCGTCGATGCTGCTGCTGTATACGTGAACGTTTCCACGCGCTTCACCGACGGAGCATGCTTCGGGCTCGGTGCCGAAATAGGTATCTCCACTCAAAAATTGCATGTGCGCGGCCCCTTTGCGCTCGAGGCCCTTACTTCGTACAAGTACGTTGTGCGCGGCGAGGGGCAGGTGCGCGGCTGACGTGTGCGGAATGCAGCAATCGTAGCGGGGGGAGGGTCAGGCCAGCCCGGTGGTATGCGGGCGTTTTGACGATATGGGTCGCGAGGACGCCGACCGGACATTTCGCCTTGGAATCATGGGAGGCACGTTCGACCCTGTTCATATCGGGCATCTTGCGTGCGCAGAGCAGGTGCGCGATGCGTTCGGGCTCGATGGGGTCGTGTTTATGCCTGCGGGCAATCCTTGGATGAAGAAGGGCAAGAGCGTCACGGACGCGGAGCTGCGCTATGACATGGTTCGCCTCGCCGTGGCCGACAATCCCTATTTCGACGCGAGCCGTCTGGAAATCGACCGGGCGGGGGAGACGTACACGGTCGACACGCTGCGCGTGCTGCGCGCCCATTATCCCGAGAACGTGGAGCTGTATTTCATCTCGGGGGCCGATGCTGTCTTCAACATTCTGAAGTGGCGCGATTCCGACGAAATAGGCAAGCTTGCGCGCCTTGTCGTGGTCACGCGTCCCGGATATGTCCTCAACGACGCGCGTAGGCGTTATATGCGCACGCATGCTTCCATTCTCCATATGTCCTCTATCGAAGTGACCGCCCTGTCCATTTCTTCCACTGATTTGAGGGAGAAGGTGAAAGAGGGACGTTCCATTCGTTATCTTGTTCCTCAGCCTGTGGCGGAATTCATACAGCATCACGGGCTTTATACGGAAGTTTCGTGAGCTGCTCGCTTCACGCGTCGCGGCGGTTGCGCGTCGCCGACTGGCTTTGCCGCGCATGCTGCATGGGAAAGGGAACGGAAATGATAGATCCAGACAGATTCGAATATATGAGAGCCCGTTTGAAAGAGCGCGTAAAGCCTTCGCGCTACATGCATTCTCTGGGCGTTTCTCAAACGGCGGAACAGCTTGCCCGCATCTACGGCGCGAACGAAAACGATGCGGCCGTTGCGGGTCTTCTGCATGATTGGGACAAGGCGCTGCCGGCATCCGAATTGAAGCGTATCGCGAAAAAGCATCACCTTGCCCCGAAGACTGTGCGCAAGAGCATGCCGGGGGTTTTGCACGCGCTTACCGCCCCTCGTTCCCTTCGCAAGGAATTCCCCGAGCTTTCCGACGAGGTGCTTCAAGCAATCGAGCGTCATACCTGCGGCGCTGCGGACATGAGTGACCTGGATATGATTGTCTTCATAGCAGACATCATCGAGCCTGGGAGAACCTTCGTTGATGTGGCGCCTTTGCGCGCTGCGGTCGGACAGGTCGATCTTGACGAGTTGTTCTACATGACGTATAAATCTACGCTGATATACTTGCTCGATGCCGATATGTCCATCCATCCCGATTCGCTCGAGGTGTGGAATGACATCGTTTCGCAGCGTGCTCTACGCATGGAGGCGTGCAAGCCGCGCGTCATCGTTATCGAATAGGCATCCGCCGCGCAGGCCTGGTGTGCTTGATGCGGCCTATGTACCGTCGAACAAAGAATGCCGAGGCATTCTCGAAGAAAGGAATATGAATACATGGCACAAGACAAAGGTCTTAGCTCTCTTGACAAGGTGATGATTGCTGCTCGCGCCGCCGATTCCAAGAAGGCGACCGACATCCTTATCCAAGACGTGCGAGAGCTTGTCGGCATCACCGACTTCTTCGTGATCGTCACTGCCCAGAACAATCGTCAGATTTCGGCCGTGCTCGATGCTATCGAAGAGGCCGAGATCAAAGAAGCAGGCGTGAAGCCTTTCAGCGTCGAAGGCGCTCAGGAGGGTTTTTGGGCGCTGCAGGACTACGGCGATTTCGTCGTGCATGTTTTCCAACCGGAAGGGCGCGACTACTATCGTCTCGAGGAGATCTGGAACGATGCGCCGACGATTCCGTTTGTTTCGGAGAACGAGACCGCGTCTGAGGAGGAATAGAGAATGTCCGCCCCTATCGGCATCGTATGCGCTACCCGAAGCGAAATAGCACCGTTTCTTGAGGCAATGGATGTTGTTTCGACCGATAAGAAGGCGATGGTCGAGATGTATCGCGGAACATTCGGTGGCTGCGATGTCGTGGCGACCTGCTGTGGCATCTGCAAGACCAACGCCGCCATGGCGGTACAGTCTATGATCGACTCCTACGGCGTTTCCTGCGTTATTAACGCCGGCACGGCGGGCGGTATGGACCCCGTCCTCGATGTGTTCGACATTGCGGTGGGCACATCTTTCGCGCATCACGACGTGGATGCTCAGATGATGCTCGTCGATTCATATCCGTTCTATCCCAGCGGTGTTTTCGCTGCGGACGAGAAACTGTTGGCTGCGGCGCGCTCGGTGGCCGGTTCTTTTGAGCGACCGGTTCATTTCGGCGCCATGGCGTCGGGCGAACAGTTCGTGGACGATACCAATCGTGATGGCATCGTGGCAAAGTACAGCCCCATTTCCGTGGATATGGAGAGCTCTTCCATGGCGCAGGTATGCTTCGCCAACGGCGTTGCGTTCATATCCGTGCGAGGCGTGACCGATACCGCCGCTCATGACGGCTTCGGCACCTATGAGCTCAATCGCGACCAAGCATCCCAAGATGCCTGTGCGTTCGTAGAGCGCCTCATTGCGGCGTATCGGGCATAGAGGATAAGTCGCATATTGAGGAATGC
>USEQ01000133.1 GCA_900553655.1 uncultured Slackia sp.
CCAGCTGCCTGCCGTAAGCGTTTCGCAGCACCTTGATCGGCATAGTGGCAAAGCCTCGAGGAGAGCGGCCGAAGCGCGATCCCGACCCCTTGCCTTCGTCGATTCGCTCCGCGAGCAGAATGGCCCCCGCGCACGTGCCGAGAACCGGCATCCCGCCTTCGATGCGGGCTCTCAGGGGAGCGAGCATGCCGAGGTCTTCGAGCAGTTTCGCCTGAACCGTGCTTTCGCCGCCGGGAAGGATGAGGGCATCGAATTCCTTGTGCAGATCGCCCGCCTCGCGAAGCTCCATCCAACGCACCCCGAGCTTCGCGAGCATGGCTTCGTGCTCGGCGAACGCCCCCTGCAGAGCCAGCACGGCGATCGTCGGCGAGGCGCCGCGTTCGTTTGCACTCATCCCTAGATCCCCCTCTGCGCCATAAGCAGGTCGATCTCTTGCTCATTGATGCCGACCATGGCCTCGCCCAAGTCTTCGGAGAGGCCGGCTATGAGCTCCGCGTCCTCAAAATGAGAGACGGCCTGTACGATCGCCGCCGCGCGCTTGGAGGGGTTTCCCGATTTGAAGATTCCCGAGCCCACGAACACGCCTTCGGCACCAAGCTGCATCATCAGCGCAGCATCCGCCGGCGTCGCAATGCCGCCGGCTGCAAAGTTGACCACGGGAAGGCGGCCTTCGTCGTGCACGCGGCGCAAGAGGGCGCAGGGAACACCTAGGCTTTTCGCATGCTCGAAAAGTTCGTCTTCGGCCATGGAAGCCACGCGGCGAATTTCCGCCATCATGGCGCGCATATGACGGACCGCCTGCACCACATCGCCCGTACCCGGCTCTCCCTTCGTCCTGATCATAGAGGCGCCCTCCGCTACGCGTCGAAGCGCCTCGCCCAAATCGCGGGCCCCGCAGACGAACGGCACGGCGAAACGCGTCTTGTCAATATGATGCACATCGTCCGCCGGAGAGAGAACCTCGGACTCGTCCACGTAGTCGATATCGATCGCCTGGAGAACCTGCGCCTCGACGAAATGGCCGATGCGGCACTTTGCCATGACCGGTATGGAGACGGCGTCCTGGATACCTTTGATCATCTTCGGGTCGCTCATGCGGGAAACGCCCCCGGCCGCCCGAATGTCAGCGGGAATTCGCTCGAGAGCCATGACCGCGCACGCTCCCGCCTCCTGCGCAATGCGCGCTTGTTCGGGCGTCGTGACGTCCATGATCACGCCGCCTTTCAGCATACGGGCCAACGATCGATTCAACGAAGCCCGCTCCTCCGCGATAGCCTTATCTTTCAAGTCGAGTTCGTTTTCCATAGGGCGTTCCTTTCCTTCGAACAAACTCCGTGGCGTATCCTTTTGCCGCGCCACGATGGAATCAATGCTGATTCTGCAGGATAGTAATCATCTGGCTATGTTGGTATATCCAGTTCTATTCTTTTTGATAGAATCAGATTAAGACCAGTTTTTAGATAGATAGAGCCAGATATGTTGACATACAACCTCGACGAAAGAAACGAAGACCCTCTTTACGTCCACCTGTACAAGTGCATTAGAAAAGATATCGAAGATGGCGTCGTGAATCCCCACGACAGACTTCCCTCCAAGCGGACGCTCGCGCGCAATCTCGGAGTTGCTCTTGTCACGGTGGAATCGGCCTACGCCCAGCTCTTGGCGGAGGGTTACCTCTACACCGAACCCCGACGCGGTTATTTCGCCTGCGACATCCTCTCCCGACCGCAACCGCACGACGCTCGCCGAGACCTCCCGAGCATCGCATCGGGCGGAAGCGTGTCTTCGGGCGGAAGCGAAAAGAGCGAGAAAAATGGTGGCTTCGCGGGGAGAAACTCCTCGTCACAGAGAATCTCTACACCGTATAGTTCAGAAAAACCAGAACTATACGCTGTAGAGTCTAAGATTCGATTCAATCTTGCATCCATGGAAACGAGCCCCGACTCCTTCCCTTTCAGCACATGGGCCAAAACGCTACGCGACACCCTTTCCCTCGAACCTCGATCCGATCTGATTTCAGCCCAGGACTGCCGAGGCACCAAACGCCTCAGGGAGGCGATCGCCTGGCACATCCGCTCCGTGCGCGGCCTTGAAACCGACCCCGACTGCATCGTCGTAGGCGCAGGGGCGCAGGTTCTTTACAACCTCATCATCCAGCTTCTCGAAAGGCCGGAGGCGGTCGCTTTGGAAGACCCGGGGTACGGACGCCTCGCAAGCATCTACGAGGCAAACGGGATTCGCATATCCCCCGTTCCCCTTGATTCGAAGGGCATCTCTTCCGAAGCCCTTCGCTCTTCCGGAGCCGACCTTGCGCATATCACGCCTTCGCACCAATTCCCCACGGGAATCGTCATGCCCGCAAGCAGACGTTACGAGCTTTTAGCCTGGGCTACGGAAAAGCCAGGCAGATACATCGTCGAAGACGACTACGACTGCGAGTTTCGCCTTGCCGGAAAACCCATTCCTTCTCTTTCGGGAATCGACCGGTCCGAACGCGTCATCTACACGAACACCTTCTCGCAAACGCTCGGATCGGCCTTCCGCATCGCCTACATGGTGCTTCCCGCGCATCTCGCGCGCGTCTATCGCGAACGCATGGGATTCTATTCCTGCACGGTTCCCGCCATAGACCAGATGACCCTTGCGCGCTTCATCGAGCAAGGCGACCTCGACCGCCATATCAACCGAACGAAAACGCGGTGCAAGGCGGTTCGCAACGCCTTGATCGAGGCGCTCCAGAAAACCCCTGCGGGACCCTTCCTGTCGTTTGAGAATATAGATTCGGGACTTCATTTCCTCATGGTCGCGCACGTGCGCGATGCCTCTTCGCCCGAAGAACGCCATCCTCGGGGCGCCTCGCTCTCGCACGACTTCCTCGAGAACGCCATAGCCGATTCCCTCTTGAGACAAGATGTCTTCGTAAAGCTTCTTTCTTCCTATCGAATCAAGGACGGCACAACGTCCGATTCGCGCCAATGCCGCCTCGTCATAAGCTACGCGGGACTTTCGAAGCACGATGCGCGGCCCGCCGCGGAGGCGATATCGCGCGCGCTCACTCCGTTCCTTTTCTGACGGCAAAGCATCCCGTATCATGGCAAATAAGGCATCCTCATACTTAAAGTATGACCTTGAACTGGCATTTTGGCACCTCACATAAAAATGAGTAGGCATTTATAACCCGACCAATGCCTTAAATATCGCTGCAAATACTCCCTATTGGGGGATTTAAGGAGCCGCTTTCAAGCCTATTATGACAATCGTTCCGAATGAGACACCCTTCGGACATGCCCCACGAATCGGCTTGCTCTTCCCCATATCTACGCAAGCCGACGAATCGGTCCACCAATCTCCTTACCCGGACCGACGCGGCTTGGCTCGTCTTTTCCCCTTTATCTGCGAGCCGAAGCCGACAGCCGCTCCTTTCCCTTGTAAGCGGCGCAAAAAGCCTTGACGCTTACCACGCCAAGGCAAAGACGCTTCTCTCCTCTCTAGCGTCTTTTTCCCAAAGAGGCCGGGATGCACGCATATGCATCCCGGCCTGTTTTTTTATTTCCACTCCTACAGACGCGATACGACGGCCTGCGAAAAAGCTTCGCTCGAGCAGGAAGTCCCGTCCGATTCTTCGGTTTAAACGCGCCGAACGGCTCGCCCTATGAGCGACGGAACCTCACCATGGCGCGCGCCGTGAAATACGTCACGAGGAAGTACGCGCCGTACACCGCCAGAAACGCTATGACAGCGATCACGCTCATCTGGCCGATATCCATATACCCGAACACCCTCACCACATCGATCACTACCTGCATCGCGCACAGCGTATGCGCGACGCCTAGCACAAGCGGGAAGAGGAAATAGATGCCGATCTGCTTGAAAAGGGCGCCGCTTATCATGGATTCGGGAGCACCGAGCTTGGCGAGCAGCTCATAGCGACGCACGTTGTTCGAAGCGTCGGTCAGCTGCTGGATCGCAAGGATGGCCGCGCAGGCGATCACCAGAACGAAGCCGATGTACATGGCCAAATAGCTCACCACGGCCACAAGGCCTTTGCTCTGCGTGCGTACGTCGGAAGCCGTCTGCACCATCGTCACCGGCCACGTGTTCGTGTCCGGGGTGTTTTCGACCTCTTCCATGAAGGCGCCGAACGCCTCGGCCTGACCCGGTTTGCACTGCACATCGAGCAACGACGTATACGGAACCGCATCAGATGGGATGCACGAGTCGGGAACCACAAGCACGCCGGCCCTTTGGGCCACACCGGTGGTCTCAAGCGTATCGCGCGAGATTTCGCCTTTCACGCGCAAGTCTCGGCCTTCGTAGGAAAAGACCGGCTGCGTGCTAGCAACCGCCTCGAAATACGGAACGGTCGTGGTGAAGTCGCACCATATCAGCGCTTCGTCCTCCCCAAGGAAGACAGGCTCCAGCCCCGCAAGCTCGCGCGCATCGTTGAACTGCGAAACGCCCACCACGTCAAGAAACGAGCTCGACTCCATATCGGGGGACATGACGCCGGAGCCGACATGGTCGAAGATCGACTCCCCCGAAGCCTGCCGCACGTCGCCGTACGTGATGCCCGACAGGTAGAAATCAACCTGGACGCTGCGGTCGACAAGGTCTTCCCACGATGCGGCACCGAGCGCAGCGGCGCTGTCGGCAAGGCCGGCGGCCATATCGCGGTCGTGCT
>USEQ01000134.1 GCA_900553655.1 uncultured Slackia sp.
ATGGCATGTCGTATGTGGCGGGAATCATAGGGTCGGCCGTAGTATGTCTCCTTCTTTCACTCGCCCAGAAACTTTCAAAGAAGGAAATCGCCACCTATCGCCTGCTCCCTTGGGTCGTCGTAGCCTGCTGTGCCGCCCTGGGCCTCTACGCAAACGGGGACCCTGCACTCTATAACGCGTCGTTCATCATCACCGTAACGCTTGCGAGCATTTTCGAGCTGTTCCTCGTCTCCTACTTCGGAGCTCTTTCCAACAAGGGACACCTTGCTCCCGTCATGGCGTTCGGAATCTCTGGTGCTGTCGTACGCCTGGGATTTTTCATCGGAGACGGCTGGGCTATCGTCTACGAGCACAATCCATTTCTGGCCGAACATTTCTCCACCAGCACATCCATCTTCTTTCTCTGCCTGCTTGCGCTGGCCCTCGTTCCGTTACTCCGCCAGGAAAGCGCCATCATACAGCTGACCAAGGCACCCGCGGCTTCGTCCGAGATTGAGGAGGTCTGCGACGCTGCGATCGAAGAGTTCTCTCTTTCGAAGCGCGAAGGAGAGATCCTCAAATACATCGCACGCGGATATACCATCGACAACATCTCGAAGAAGCTTGTCATCTCGCCTTACACCACGCAGACGCACGTCCGCCATATCTATTCGAAAATGAACATGCACAAGCGAAGCGAGCTGCTCGATTACATCAACATGCATCGCAGCGACGCGTAAGAAGCACAGCGCGAGAGGACGAAGGCGCGCCCACCTCAGTCTGACGCGCCTTCGTCCTCTCGCGACGCATGCTTGCGTCGCACCATCTCACCTTGCCCCCGGGGGTTAATATCGCAGTATCCGTCGCTGCCCTCCCCCAAGATTACCGCCGCAACATCCCGCCTTGTCCTCCCCGACGATTCGCGTCTCGCCATCCCTCGTTGTTGGCCTCCGCTATTCTCGGCCTTCGCTTCAGCCCGATTTCCTGAAATACCTGCACGAAAGACTGCGCCGACACTCGCAAAAGCCACGAAACGTATCAAAATGTGCTGCCCCGGAATCCATCTGGACAATCTGGCTCTTATTTAATCAACAGACTAGTTCTTTTTTGTAGATTATTTATATTGCACTCAAGCGGAAGCAGTTCCTCGTTGATACGTTTCGTGCAAAATGCGATAGAAAAAGAGCGGCATCGTGCATGTTGCCGATTACCGGAGTCGCAACGCCACTGCCGAAACACCAATGAGCCGCAATGACACTGGCCGCATCCCGCATACACGGGCAGCTTCGATGATACCGTGGTAACAAGCCATATGAACCGCGGTGGCGGTGGCGCCCTCCCGCAAAAATGAAGAAAGCCCGCCGGCACACGCCGGCGGGCTTCGTACAGGATGCGCTAAAACGCAAGCGTCTTAGCCGAAACGGTATTCCACGCCCATGGTAGGCTGCGGATTCTCCCATTTCTTGATAATGGTATCGCCGCAAGCAACACGGCAGGTGCCGCACTCGAGGAAGCCAGCATAGTCGAAGGACTTGTTGCCCTCCTCGTCGAGCTTATACAGCGCCGCGGGGCACACGCGAATAAGCTTGTCGAACTCGGCGTCGGACGGATCGTCGACGAGCTCGATGTGTGCATTGGACTCGTCGACTTCGTACTTGTTCAGAGACAGGTACTCGTCAACGTTCACCGTGAATTTGATATCACTCATAGTGCCTTCATCGCTCCTCGAACGTCTTTGAACAGGTTCATCATGCCCATGCCCTTGACGATAGGCATCATGGACTTCTTCATGGGGGCAACCGGGGTGCCGTCGACGACGAACATGGTGTTCATCATGTCGCGAATCATCTCGGGATAACCGCAGAACATGCGATCGAAATGCTCCATGAAGTTAGGCACGTTCTTGAACTGGCGAAGGTCCTTCATGACGAAAGAGTTCTCCAGCGCGTCAACGTAGCACTGCAGACCCGCCTTGGAGGTGTCGCCCGCATCAAGCGCCTTTGCAGCAGACTGACCAGCCATCTGGCCGGCAGCAACAGCATAGTCCATACCACGAACGGTATAGCCGAGGTTCACGCACATGGTGGCGTTGTCGCCGGCGATCAAAACGCCGTCGGCAATCAGATCGGGCATCGTGGTGATACCGCCTTCGGGAACCATGTGGCCAGAATGTTCGACCAGCTTAGCGCCCTTGAGGACAGGAGCGACCTCAGGACGGTTCTTTAAGTCCTCAAGCATCTGATACACAGGCACGGAAGCCTTAGTAGCGGTCGCCTCGATGCCGGCGACGATACCGAGAGAAATAGACTCTTTGTTGGTGTAGATGATGCCGCCACCGAAGGTGCCGTGCGTCGCATCGCCAGCGAACAGCCATGCGGCACCCTCGCCGGGATTGCACTGGAAGCGCTTCTCTATCTCTTCCGCAGGAAGCTCGTAAACCTGCTTGATGCCAACTGCCATCTGAGCGGCAGAGGGACGAGCGGCACCGACGGCCTGCTCGGCAAGCAGGGAGTTCGCGCCGTCGCACAATACGACAACGTCGGCGGTAATCTCGTCTTCGCCGGCGAAGATGCCGATGACCTTGCCGGATTCGTCTTTGACGAGCTTCTCGACAGCGATGCCGTAGATGTATTCGGCACCTGCGTTTTCGGCCTGTTCGGCCAACCACTGATCGAAGGGGCCGCGCAGAACCGTGTAAGACTCCTGGCCGTCCTTCAGAAGATCGTCAGAGGCGAAGTCGATGGTGAAGTTCGAGTCGGGAGACATGAGGGAGATACGCTCGTGAGAAACCTTGCGCTCGAAGGGAATCTCGTCGTAGTTATCGGGGAACACCGCGCGCAGGCAATGACCGTAGATTCGTCCACCGGTCATGTTCTTCGCGCCGGCATAATTGCCGCGCTCGACAACCAGGACGCTCTTGCCCGCTTTGGCGAGCTCGTAGGCGGCAACCGATCCGGCGCATCCGGATCCGACGACGATAGCGTCGAAGTCTGCCATTGGCCTCATCCTTTCCATTGTGACTTGTAAGAAGCCGGCGCGGTGAACCCGCGCCGGCCATATCTCTTAAAGGTTTACGCTCTGTTTAGAGAGCGGCAACCAGAGCGGGCAGAACGGTCTTGACGTCGCCCACCAGACCGAAGTCGCACTGCTTGAAAACAGGAGCGTTCTTGTCCTTGTTGATTGCAAACAGGGTGGTTGCGCGGTTGCAGCCAACCATATGCTGCATCTGACCGGAAATACCGGCAGCAACATAGACCTTAGGAGCAAGCATCAGGCCGGAAACGCCGATGTAGGTCTCCTTCGGCATCCAGTCGACGCCCTCAGCGAGCGGACGGGAGCAACCGAGGCCGGCACCAAGCTTGTCGCACAGGTCGCGAGCTGCCTGGAGATCTTCCTCAGCAGTGAAGCCACGGCCGGCAGCGACGACGACGTCGGCCTTGGTGAGGTCGACGCTGCTCTTCTCAATCGGCTTGGAAGAAACGAGCTTGACAGCCTTGGCGGGGGCAACCCAAGCGAGCTCCTCGACCGCGTTGTCGCCAGAAGCCTGAGCGTCAGCGAAAACGCCTGCGCCAACGGTGAAGAATGCAACATCGCCGGAAGCCTTCTGCTTCTTGATGCCAACGCCGCCGAAGTACATGCTCTCGGCAACGCCGTCAGCAATGGCCATGGCGTCAGTGATGACAGCAGCGCCCGCATGAGCAGCAAGCTTGCCTGCGACAACCTTCACATGCTTGGTCGGCTCGGCGAGCACAACGCCCGGAGTCTGTGCGTCGAATGCAGCGATAACGGTATCGGCAGCGTCGTCGAAAACGGCGCCTTCGGGGAGGGCGACATGCAGAACCTTGTCAGCGCAAGCTGCGGGAACTTCCATGTCGGCAACAGCAACGAGAACGACCTCGTCAGCCATGGTGCGAGCGCCAGCGCAGAGCTCTGCGGCGGCGTCGGTGCGTTCAGCGAGAACGAATGCTTTCATCTTGGAATCCACCCTTCCCTTACAGCGCGGCCTTGATGGCAGCGGCGAACTTCTCGATAGCGCCATCCTCGGAGGCGTCAATGATCTCGAGCTTGCGATCAGCCTGCTCGGGAGCCTTGCAGTCAACAACCTCGAGGGCTGCAGCGTAAGCACCGTCGGCGGCGGAAACGTTCATAGGCTTCTTGCCTGCAGCAAGAATGTCCTTCATGCCCGGGATGCGGGGCAGAGCAACGTCGGGAACGACAGAGATGACGGCAGGCAGAGGAACCTCGACGGTCTCGACAACGTCTTCGAGAACACGTTCGACGGTTGCAACGCCGGCGCCGAGCTCGATCTTGGTAGCGCCGTTGACAACGGGCAGGCCGAGCTTGGCAGCGAGCTGAACGTCAACCTGCTGCGCGTAGTTGTCGGCAGAGCCGTCGCCGCAGAGGATGAGGTCGTACTCGCCGACCTTGCCGAGCAGATCAGCCAGAGCGGCAGCGGTGGCATGAGCGTCCATATCGGCGCATGCGTCATCGGCGGTCATGAAAAGCTCGTCAACGCCACGGGCGAGGACGTTCTTCTTGAGCTTGGAGTCGTCGATCTTCGCGTCGCCCACGGTCACGCCCACGACAGAGGCGCCCTCGTTGGCGGCAGCGAGCTGAGCAGCTGCCTCCATG
>USEQ01000135.1 GCA_900553655.1 uncultured Slackia sp.
GATATCGCCGTCGGGTGCGCGGTGCTCGTCGAGTTCGGCCGTCGTCGCGCGGTGGGCTACGTCATGGAAATCGCCGAAGAAAGCTTCGACTTGGAGGGCAACGTCGATTTCTCCGATCCTGCGAACGCCCAGGGGGAACGCCTTGCCGACGCCTCGGCTTCCTCGAAGCTCAAACCCGTGCTCGCCGTGCTTTCCGCGCCGTATTTCGACGAAGACGGCGCAGCGCTTATTGAGTACATCGCAACCACCTATATCGCCCCTTTGAGTTCGTGCGTTCATCTGCTCACGCCTGTCGGTCGCACGCCGAAGGTTCAGAAAAGAGGCGATTCGTGGGAGCTGCAAAAGCCGGCGCGCCGTCGTAAGAAAGTTGCCGAAGATTTCATGCCGCTTTCCGACGAAGAGCTATCGTGCAGGGCGCGCGCCCTGGAGTCGTTCGAGCTCACGCAGGGGCAGACGGAGGCCTTCGCGCTTGTGTCGGAATGCCTCGACCGCGGCTGCGGAGAGGTGGCCCTCATTGACGGCGTGACCGGATCGGGCAAGACCGAGGTATATCTTCGCGCCATTCGCGCATGTTTGGAGAAGGGGCGCGGAGCCCTTGTCCTCGTGCCTGAGATAGCGCTCACCCCGCAGACGGTCTCGCGCTTCGAGGGGCGCTTCGGGCATACGGTCGCCGTCATGCATTCGCGCATGACCGCTGCGGAGCGCTTCGATCAGTGGGAGGCGGTCCGCCAAAGCGAAAAGCGCGTCGTGGTGGGCGCGCGCAGCGCGCTGTTCTGCCCGATGGAGCGGCTGGGCTTGATCATCATCGACGAAGAGCACGAGAACACCTACAAGCAAGAAAGCGCGCCGCGCTACCACGCGCGCGACGTCGCGGCGTGGATGGCGAAGCGCCATGGCGCCGCGCTCGTGCTGGGCAGCGCCACGCCTTCGATCGAATCGCTTTGCCGCTGCAAGGCCGACCCCTTGTGGCATCGCATCGCCTTGCCCGAACGGGCGAACGGCAAGCCCCTTCCCGAGGTGAACGTCATAGACATGGCGAAGGAATTCTCGAAAGGCTCGCGCTCCATGTTTTCGCGTTCGTTGACCGAGGCGCTGTTTCGCGCGCTTGACGCGGGGCGCAAGGCGGTTTTGCTGCTGAACCAGCGCGGTTTCGCGAACTTTGTCCTCTGCCGCGATTGCGGCTATGTGCCCGAATGCCCCACGTGCTCCGTTTCGCTCACCTATCACGAACGGGGCAACAAGCTCGTGTGCCATCATTGCGGCAGGCAGGCGCTGGCTATGCCCACCTGCCCCGTATGCGGCAGTCCGTATCTGAAGAAGTTCGGCGCGGGCACGCAGCGGGTGGAGACGGAGCTTCGCAAGCTGCTCGAGGACAGGCCTCAGACCGATATCATCCGCATGGATGCGGATACCACGGCCACGCGCGATGCGCACGAGAGGCTTCTAAGGCAGTTCGGGAAGCCGGGTCCCGCCGTGCTGCTGGGCACCCAGATGATAGCGAAGGGCCTGGATTTCAACGACGTGGTGCTGGTGGGCGTGATCAATGCCGACACCCAGCTCAAGCTGCCCGACTTCCGCAGCGCGGAGCGGACGTTCGCCCTTATCGAACAGTTTGCCGGGCGGGCCGGTCGGGGTGATTTCGAAGGGCGCGTGCTCGTGCAGACCTACCTTCCGGAAAGCTACGCGATTCAATCCGCGGCCGCCTACGACCGCAGGCGTTTTCTCCTTGACGAGCTGCCGAAGCGCAAGCTTCTGCGCTATCCGCCCTATGCGCGTCTGGCCAACATCCTTGTGTGGGGCGATTCGTCATCGGAGGTGCGCGAAGTTGCCCAGGCGTTGGCCGTGCGGGTCGACGAGGTTATTCGCGACGTCGTTGGCCAACAGTGGGAAAGCCTGGGCGCCGCGCCGTGTGCCATCGAGCGCCTGCGTGGGCATTATCGCTGGCACATCCTGATCAAGGCCCCTGCGGATG
The DNA here is from genome assembly GCA_900553655.1 of uncultured Slackia sp. GTDB lineage: Bacteria > Actinomycetota > Coriobacteriia > Coriobacteriales > Eggerthellaceae > Slackia. The sequence continues at coordinate 1,973 of USEQ01000135.1, forward strand.
CCGACATATCGGCCGCGATTACGCCTGTCATTCGGAAAAGACGCGCGCACAAAAGCGTCAACGTCGCATGCGATGTGGACCCCGTGAGCCTGCTGTAGCGCTTCGTTCGTCACACGCGGCCTTTGGGGGCGTCTGTCTGCCGTTCGGCCTGCGCGCCATTGCGATCCGCAGTCTGTCGTCATGCGTTTATGGTGGAATTCCGCTGTTTCGTGCGCCCGCTGCCTCGGGTTGCCTTTGCCTGGTCATGCGCGCTTTGCGATCTGATATACTTTCTGTTCGATTTTTAACGCGAATTGACAATACGGATAGAGGTTTAGAAATGGCATTCGATACGCTCAAGGTGGTCACGTACCCCGATGTTACGTTGCGCCAAGTGTGCGAGGTGTGTGACGTCACCGACAAGTCGCTCAAAAAGCTCGCTCGCCAGATGGCCAAGACCATGTACAAGAACAACGGGTGCGGTCTTGCAGCGCCCCAGGTAGGCGTACTCAAGCGCATTATCGTGGTCGATTGCGACCAAGAAGACGGCGAGCAGAATCCGATTGTGATGCTTAATCCCGTCCTTCTCGAAACGCGCGGCCGCGAAGTGGTGGACGAAGAAGGATGCCTTTCATGCCCCGGCATTTCCGTCCCTATCCGTCGCAAGGAATACGCCGTGGTCCGCTACACCGATCTTGATGGCGAGGAATGGGTGATCGAAGGCGACGGCCTGCTCGGTCGCTGCCTGCAGCACGAAATCGACCACCTCGACGGCAAGACCCTGTTCGAATCATGCGATCTTTCCGCCCGAATCCAGGCACTCCACGATTACGAAGAAGCGAAAGCCGCCGGTGCGAAGCCCGGCGATACCCGCATTTAGCGTCGATTGCGCGCGGACGCTTCTGCGGATCGCGCGGTAAGGATGGTGATACGCATGCGTATCGTTTTTATGGGCACGCCGGTTTTTGCTGCGAATATTCTCATCGAGCTCAAGGAGCAGCATGATGTCGTCGCGGTCTACACGCGTCCCGATGCCGTAAGGGGGCGCGGAAAAGCCCTGATGGCTTCGCCGGTGAAGAAAGTCGCCCTGGAGGCGGGCATAGATGTCTTTGAGCCGAAGACGCTTCGCAGCGAAGAGGAGGTCGCGCGGCTTCAAGACCTTGCGCCGGATGCTATTTGCGTTGCGGCCTACGGCATGATTCTGCCGCAGGAAGTGCTCGACATCCCTCGGTACGGCTGCTTGAACGTTCATGCGTCGCTTCTGCCGAAGTATAGAGGAGCGGCTCCGATCGAGCGCGCGATTCTCGCGGGAGAGCGTGAGGCGGGCATCTGCATCATGAGGATGGAGGCCGGCCTGGACACGGGCGACTACTGCATCAGCCGCTCGTGCGAGATCGGTGATATGTCGAGCGAGCGTCTCACCGACGAGCTCGCGGACAAGGGGGCGTGTGCGCTCATTTCCGCCCTGTATGAGATAGAGCAGGGCCGGATTCGCTGGACCAAGCAGAACGACGACGATGCCACCTATGCGCCGAAGATCGAGAAAGGCGAGCTCAATCTCGACCCGAACGCCACGGCGTTTGCCAACCAGCGTCGCGTCCAGGCATCGAGCGGCGCTCATCCGAGCCGGTGCTCTCTTGCCGGCAAGACGGCGACGCTCGTTCGCACGAGTCTGGTTTCCTCCGACGATGCGGAAGAAATCGGAATCCAGGATATGCAGGCTGGCTCTGTCGCATTCGTTCGCAAGAGGCTTTTCATCGGATGCGCGGACGGAGCGCTCGAGGTTTGTGCGATAAAGCCGGACGGCAAAAAGGAAATGGACGCCGCATCGTTTGCAAGCGGCGTGCAAGATATCAAATCAGGTACGAAGATATGGGAGCAGGTATAAATGACCGACCAGCATAAGGGTGGATATCAGGGCGGTTCGGGCCGCGGCGGCAATTCGCGCGGGCCTCGCCAGGGCGGATTCGACAAGCGTTCCGGCGGAAATCGAGGGGAGCGTCGTTTCGAACGCTCTGAAGGCGGGTATCGCAAAGACGGCAAAGGCGGCTCCTACGGCGGGCCGAAGCGCGACGGCAAGCCGTACGGAGACCGCAAGCCTGGCGGCAAGCCCTACGGCAATCGCGACGGCAAACCCTATGGAAAACCCGGCAGCAAGCCCTACGGCAATCGCGACGGCAAACCCTCCGGCGATCGCGACCGTAAGCCTTACGGAAGCCGTGATGGCAAGCCCTACGGCGACCGCGACCGTAAACCTTACGGCGATCGCGATCGCAAACCGTACGGTAAGCGCGACGGAAAACCCTCCGGCGACCGCAAGTCGTTTGGCGGTTCTCGTTTCGACGACCGCAAAGGAGCCCCTCGCGGCGGCAAGCCGTTCAAGAAGCACGACGGCGGCCAGCGTCGTTTCGGCTCCTCCCAGGGTCGTTTTGACGGCAAGCGCGACGGCTCTTTCGATCGCCGCAAGTTCAATGACGAAAAGCCCCGCATGACCGATGACGTTCAGGTGCAAAGCATTGACGAGAGGGCGGTTCAGAATGCCGCTTCCGAAGAGACGTCTGCTTCTCGTGACGAAGAGCGCACCTTTGCCCGCGACGGCCGACCCCGTCGCGACGAACGTGCCGGCGGCAGACCCCGCGACG
>USEQ01000136.1 GCA_900553655.1 uncultured Slackia sp.
ATACGTGCGATTTTCCGGATACAGCATCTCATCCGCCGCCGTCAATCCGCTTTCTTCCATGGCGCGAATATGCATGTGACGAATGGCTCTGATGCCCTCCAGCAGGTCAGGAGCGGCTTCGGGGTCAGGCTGGTGAAGCATGCCCTTGTAGCCGACGCCCGTTGTGCGCGGCTTGTTCGTGTAAATGCGGGGGATGAGAATGAGCTTATCGGAAACAAGCGGGGCCAAGGCGCCCAGCCTACTTACGTATTCGCATACGGAATCTTCGTTGTCAGCAGAACAGGGGCCGATAATCACGATAAACTTGTCGGATTTGCCCGTGAATACATCACGAATCTCGGCATCACGACGCGCTTTGAGAGCAACAAGCTCGTTCGAAAGAGGATATTCCGCCTTGAGCTCCGACGGCTCGGGCAAAATCCTGTTGACCTTCATTCCCATTTGTACGTCCTCTCCTCGAAGCGCCAAGCACCTTGCCGTACGTAGCGCTCTCGCGTGTTATCCAAATAATGGCGCTTGCTTTTGTCATCATGCCGAGATGCGCTTCAGCCTTGCCGAGCCGCACCTCAAGCGCGCATAGTCCGCGCTATAACGCCACCGCCGATTACGACTCCTTCGTCATAGAACACGGCATACTGTCCTGGTGCAGTGGTTGCCTGAGGATCTTCGAGCACAACGCGCACGGAATCAGGCGCGCCGGGAATAAGGCGACACGGCGCAGCCGCTTGACGATACCTCAGTTTGACCGAACACGGGAAAGAGCCCTGTTCGCCGCAACGTTGCATCATTTCCCCCGATGCGATCGATTGCCACACCATATGGGAAACGTATGCGGAGCCAATCATTGCCTCCGAGGCAAACGCTACGACCAACTCGTTTGCGTCCGAATGTTTTTCCACGACGTAATACGGCTCGGGGGCGCCGCCGATATTCAATCCTTTACGCTGACCAATGGTGTAACGATGCAAACCTTCGTGACGCCCGAGCACCTTGCCATCCAGGGAAACAATCCGTCCTGGCTTGCCCGCAAGACCCCTATTCGCAAGAAAATCTAGATGAGAACCGTGGATGAAGCATATATCCTGGCTGTCCGATTTCGACGCCACGGGAAGGCCCCACTCTCTCGCCAGCGCCCGAACAGCCGTCTTACCCTCCTCAAGAGGACCCAAAGGAAGCAATAGCCGTTTGAGCTGATCTTGCGAGAGCATGGCAAGCATGTACGATTGGTCTTTCGGCGCATACGCCGCGCGAGCAATGGCGAAACGATCCCGACGTCGCACCACGTTGGCGTAATGGCCAGTTGCCACGAAATCGCACCCGAGTTCGTCAGCGGCATCGATGAGAGCGGGAATCTTGCATGCCTTGTTGCATACCACGCACGGGCTCGGCGTGCGGCCTGCAGCGTATTCGTCCACAAACGCATCTATTACATGGCAGGAAAATGCCGCTGTTCGATCCCTTGTCTCATGAACTATCCCTAGCTGTTCGGCAACGCAGCGCGCATCTTCAACCGCTTTTTGCGAAGCTTCGTCATCGACGAAAACGCATGTAATGCCAACGACCTCAAGCCCCGCGTCCATAAGCAAACGCGCTGCGACAGATGAGTCGACGCCGCCACTCATACCCAAGGCCACTCGAGCGCCCGGGCGCAATTCTGTATGTTCTCCGAATGAAATCATGGGCGTCATTCTAAACGAATACAAGACGCTTTAGCGTGCGATAGCGGATTTTCTTCGAAACAATCGAACGACCGCGATCCCTTGCATGCAGGCAGGCCTCCACACTCTCGCCGCCAGCCACGAGTCCCCGAACGCGGCATCTTATCCGCTTCGCCCTCCCATCCATACTATCTCGTTCGTCTGTGCACGCATTTTGGCAGTTCTTACGAGATAGCATGGAAGAGCCGCGGCTTCCAGCGGAAGTCGTTTCAAAACGCCAGGTCAGAGATGGCATGGATTTCTTCGGGGCCAAGCATGCGGCGCGAGGACATGCTATTTCGTCGATACTGCTACGGGCAGTGCACGGAAATGACGAAATAGCATGGGACCCTTCGCCATGCAAGGCGACGTCCTCGGAGGCGCGGCGTTCTCTTCGCAACGCTGCCCCGCGCAAAAAAAGCGACCCGAAAGGGTCGCTTTCATGCGCGAAATATCGCCTGAAGAAGTGATGCGCCGTAACGCATCAGGCATGCAACGCTTTATTATTCAGCGTCAGCAGCCTTTTCAGCCTTCTTCTTGGGCTGACGGGGCTCGGGAGCCTGAATGGTCTCGTCAACTTCGATCTCGAAGCCGAGCTCGTCGGCAGCAGCCTTCATGGACAGGCTGATACGACGACGGTCGGGATTGATCTCCATGACCTTGACCTTGACTTCCTGGCCGACCTTGACGACCTGAGCCGGGGTGTCGATGTGCTTGGCAGCCATCTCGGAGATGTGAACCAGGCCCTCGACGTTGTTGCCGAGCTCGATGAACGCACCGAAGGGAACGATCTTGGTGACCTTGCCGTCAACGATGGAGCCCACGGGATAGGACTCGACGAGCTTCAGCCAGGGATCCTCGGTGGTCTGCTTCAGGCCGAGAGAGATGCGCTCGCGCTGCAGGTCGACGTCGAGAACCTCAACCTCAACCTCGTCGCCGACTTTGACGACCTCGGAGGGATGGTTGACATGGTTCCAAGAAAGCTCGGAGATGTGAACCAGACCGTCGATGCCGCCCAGGTCAACGAATGCACCGAAGTCGACGATGGAGGAAACGGTGCCCTTGAGACGCATGCCCTTGGCGAGCTTGGAGAGAATCTCTGCACGCTCGTTCTTGCGGCCCTCTTCGAGGAGAACGCGACGAGAAAGAACAACGTTGTTGCGGTTGCGATCCATCTCGATGACGCGTGCTTCGATTTCGGTACCGAGGTACATATCCAGATCCTTGACGCGACGAAGGTCGACCAAGGACGCAGGCAAGAAGCCGCGCAGACCGATGTCGAGGATGAGGCCGCCCTTGACGACTTCGATGACCTCGCCGGTGACAACTTCGCCAGCCTTGAACTTCTCTTCGACCTGAATCCAGGCGCGCTCGTACTCAGCACGCTTCTTGGACAGGATCAGACGACCGTCTTTGTCTTCCTTCTGCAGCACCAGAGCTTCGATTTCGTCGCCGAGAGCAACGATATCGGAAGGATCGGCATCCTTGCGGATGGAGAGTTCGCGGGAAGGAATGACGCCTTCGCTCTTGAACCCGATGTCGAGCAGAACTTCGTCATGCTCGAGCTTCACGACAGTGCCCTTGACCAGATCGCCTTCGTCGAAGTTGGTCAGGGTGCCATCGATCATCTCGTTCATCTGGTCGTCGGAGATGTCCTCGAAGTCGATGACGGACGTGTTCTTGATTTCGGTCAAAACGGACCCCTTTCAAGCACGGGGACCCTTCGTCATGGTGGTTAAATCAACATGTCTCGGGGGCCTACAGTTATCTACCCGCTCGCCTATTCGAGACGGGGCTCGTCAACCGTCGCTGACAAGCTGTTGCATTGTATCACAGAGCATGTATCGACCTGCTGAAAAATATGCTCTCATAAGCCATTTCACGGTTTTTGCAAGAAATTTAAAAAGGTCTTGGTTTCTGAAAGTTACCTTGTTTAAAAGAGCATGTAGAAAAAGCGGATTCGCGCCTGTGCCGCTAAGGCGTGATATTCTGCCGACCAACGCCTCATTCGCAATGCCAAACCGAAGGGAACGCCATGGATGAGCTTTTCGCACACGTTGTCGAATTCATCTCCCAGGAATGGGTGAGAGACATTTTCTGGGCTGTTGTCCTGGCCGTCATCACGGCCGCCGTGTCGCACATCGTCGCCAAAGGGCTTCGCGCTTTTCTCGACCGAGACGACAACCCCCTGCCCTCGAGCAGCATTTTCGTGAACATCGTACGCGCCGTCATCTGGATCATAGGCGGCAGCACCATCCTCGACTCGTGCTTCGGTATCAACCCCAACGCGCTCGTCACCGCCCTTGGCGTCGGCGGCATCGCTATCTCGCTCGGCTTTCAAGACACGCTTTCGAACCTCATCGGCGGCGTGCAAATGACCATCATGCGCATTGTCAAACCGGGCGACAATATCGAGGTGGGAACGGAAACCGGCGTTGTGCAGGATGTAAGCTGGCGCCATACCACCATCACCAACGCACGGGGCGAAACCGTCATCATCCCCAACTCGATCATCTCGAAAACATCCCTGGTCCAGCTGCCTCCCATAAACCAGATCAGCATTCCCTTCGCCGTTACGAGCAATCGACCCATGGACGACGTCAAGGCCGATCTGCTCGTAGCCGCCAAAGATGCCGCCGCGAAAATATCCCCCATTATCCAAGATCCGAAAATCTTTTTCTCCGAAGTGACCGAGTACGGGTTCAAAGGCAAGATAATCATGCGCATCGAAGACGGCAGCCTGGCAGGCTCTGCCGTTGACGCGGTTGTCAGGGCCATCGCCCCCATCACTCGCTAGCGCTACCGATAATCCAGCTCGTTGTCGCCCGTAGCGTAATCAATTGCTATGCCAGGCTGCACATTGGGGCAGAACACGTTGAACG
>USEQ01000137.1 GCA_900553655.1 uncultured Slackia sp.
AAAAAACGCGAGGCCGCCAATGAGGCCGCCAAGGAAGTGCGCGCTGCTGCAGCAGCTGAGAAACAAGAGGCTGCGGAAAAGGCCGCCGTGGCCGGAGCCGCTGTTGCCGCCGCAAAAACCCCTTCCCAGGTTCATGAGGACGTCATGAGCGCGCGCAAGGAGGCAACTGCGAAGGTTGCTGCGGAGCAAGAAGCGAAAAAGGCCGCCGACAAAGATCTTGCCGATGAAATCTTCGGTGCAAAACCCGCCGTAAAGAAGGCTGCAAAAAAGCAGGACGCTTCCGGTGATGCATCTGACGTTTCTGCCAACGGCGCTGCTCAGGCATCCGATTCGGTCAAGAAGGAGGACAACTAATGCCTATCGGTCCGGCGCGTATGCCCCTTTTCGATCACTTGGGCGAGCTGCGCATGCGTCTTGTCCGTATTGTGGTCAGCCTGTTTATTGCCATGTGCATCTTCTACATGGCAACGCCCACGATCATTCAGTTCATGTGCCTTCCGGTGTATGACTATCTTCCCAAGGACGCAACCACGGGTGCCATAGCCCTGAACGTCTTTGACGTCTTCGGGTCGTTCACCATTCGTTTCAAGGTGGCGCTATGGACATCGGTCGTGGCCTGCATGCCCATTATCTTGTGGCAGATTCTGGCATTTTTCTTGCCCGCGCTTAAGCCGAATGAGCGCAAGTGGTTCATTCCCACGTTTGCTGCGGGTGTGGCGCTGTTCATCGGCGGTACCGTGTTCTGCTACGCCCTGATCCTGAATCCTGCGGTGCAGTGGCTGACCGACCAGGCCAACGGCTTTGCGAACATTTTCCCCGATGCCAAGGCGTGGATCGACGTCATCATCAACTTCGAGCTTGCTTTTGGCTTTGCCTTCGAGCTGCCCCTGGTTGTCTTCTACCTGGTGGTTTTCGAAATCATTCCGTATGCCAAGCTGCGCAATTCCTGGCGTACGGTCTACATTGTCCTCATGGTCATTTCCGCTATGGTCACGCTGGACGCTTCGCCGATCACCATGCTCATGATGTTTGCGGCGTTGCTCATGCTGTATGAGATTAGTCTGCTTGTCGCTCGTTTGGTGCTGGGCAAGCGCGTGAAGGAGCAGAAGGAAGAGGCCGAGCGCGAAGCTCGCGAAGAGGCCGAATGGCAAGAAGAATGGGGCCAGAAAAAGGCTGCCATTAAAAAGCGCCTTTCTGACGATTAACGACTCGACTGACGGACGAAACGTCTGGCAGGTACGGTGTCAAACGGATGTAGCAACTATTGCGGCCTGGTTCGTTTTCGAACCGGGCCGTTTTGCTAGCGGCACGTCTTCACACCTGCTTCGTGGCTGGCAAATATGGTCGAGGCGGGTTCGAGAAGCCTGTTGCGCGGAGATTCGGTTCGGATACTGAATGCTGCACAGGTGCGGTCTCGTTTCTGCGATAGGATGTCTTCGCATAAGAAGTTGCTTTTGAACGAAGGAGCTTGCCCGTTGGGGGGAAGGAACTCGTTCGGTCGGTTGCTCTCCGAAAGCAGCGGATGCTTTCAGGGCGCGAAGGGGCGTCTTTGTCATATGTTGAACGCGTCCATCCGCGAAAAGCGTGTGCTTCACATCGCTCGGACACGAAAGGATAAGCATGCACGAATTGGGTATTATGACGGGCGTTGTCGAGAGTGTGAGTTCGGCGGCGCGCGCGAACGGCGCAACCCGTGTGCTCAAAGTCTCGCTTTCTGTCGGAGAGATGACCGAGGCGATTGAAGATGCGCTGCAATTCGCTTTCGAAGTGCTGTGCGAAACGGAGCCGTTGCTCAAAGATGCCAAGCTTGAAATTACCATGGTGGAGCCGAAGAGCCGCTGTCTTGATTGCGGAAAAGAATTCCGCCACGATCGCTTTCATGTGACCTGCCCCGAATGCGGAGGGTTTGCCGAGCTGATAGAAGGCAAGGATTTGCGCATAGAGAGCATCGAGGTTGACCTTCCCGATGACGAAGAGGACGCCGGAGCGAACGCGCCTTCTGGCGAAGACTAAGCAGGCAGTCGGGGCGTCTGGCATGTTGCCGGACCGCGAGCATCGAAGTGCTTGCGCGACGCGCGCAGCAAGGAATAGATGGTAGGAGGAACCATGAAGATAGATTTGAAACAGCCTATTCTCGATAAGAACGATCGTCTTGCGGCGGATAACCGTGCGCTGTTCAAGGAGAAGGGCGTGTTTGTGCTCGACCTTCTGGCGAGTCCTGGTTCTGGCAAGACGTCCACTATTCTTGCGACGATTGAAGCGCTGCGCGACGAATACAACATCGCCGTCATCGAAGGCGATATCGCCAGCAACGTCGATGCCGAACGCATCAGCGCGCAGGGCATTGCGGCGGTGCAGATCAATACGGGCGGTGCGTGCCATCTTGAAAGCGATATGATTCGCCGCGCCGTGGATGCGCTCGATCTGGACAACCTCGACCTCATCATCGTCGAGAATGTGGGCAACCTGGTGTGTCCGACCGACTTCGACTTGGGAGAGGGCGCCAAGGTCATGATTTTGTCGGTGCCCGAAGGAGACGATAAGCCGCTCAAGTATCCGGGCGTGTTCCAGGCGTCCGAGGCCATCATTCTGAACAAGGTTGATACTATGGAGGTGTTCAACTTCAATGAGCAGGCATTTCGCGATGCGGTGACGCAGCTCAATCCCGCGGCTCCGATTTTCCCGATTTCCGCCACCAAGGGTGCCGGCGTTGACGAATGGGCCGACTGGTTGCGTGCGAAAATCGAGGCGTTTCGCGCATAGAACGTGCGAGGCGGGCCGTTTGCGCTCAAGGCGCGAAAGACGGCCCGCCTTTCGTTTTCGTTCGTTTCTTCGCCCGCCTGAAACGCGACGTCGCCGCGTCGCCGGCGGACGGTTGGAACGGAAGAACGGCTAGAACGACAGCGGCATATCGAGCAGCATCGCGCTTGCGTAGCCGACGGTCGCACCGAGGACGACGGCTGCAATGCCGATTCCCAAGCCGCGTACGATCGCCTGCCAAAGCGGCTTCTCGCCGAAAGCTTTCTTCATTTTCGCCTGACGGGCGATAGCGCGGCTCGAACGGGTCGAGCGGTCGATCGCCTCGCCTTTCGTGAACGCCAGAACTTCGCGGAACGTCTGTACGTCGTTTTCCACCTTCATGCGCTCCACCATCACGCCCACCACCATCGAAGCGGCCCAGGGGACAAGCCCCAGCAAAACCCCGAGGGCGCCCCACAGCGCAATGCCTACCAGGGCGAAGGGAATCATCAGAACCAACAGCGCGTACATTCCTATGCCGAGGGTACGCATCTTCTTCGCATCGGCCGAAGCCACGGTTTTCTCCATCATTTCCAAGTCTCCCTTCACGAGCACGTCGATCGTCGTGTCGAAAAGAACGCTGAGCATCAGCAGGCTTTGGATGTCGGGATAGGTCTTGTCCGTTTCCCAGTTCGAAATGGTCTGGCGCGATACATAGATGCGCTCGGCGAGCTCTTCCTGGGAAAGCCCCATGTCGGTACGCCGCTTCTTGATCTGGTTGCTGATGTCCATGAACTTCCTTTCGACGCATCTATCGTATGAAGCGGTGCCGAACCGTGCAGCTAAAAGGTTTTGACATGTTCTTTACCAGGCTTTCTGCCATGTATGATAGCGCACGGAGCGTGTTTATCCGCCGCGCCGTCTTTCCTCTCGTGGTGTCGTGCGCGTTCCGCGCTACAATGAATGCGACCGATTCTATGCGCGAAAGGACGAACCATGGCCTATCTTCCGGAAGCTCAGCAGACCCCGTGGCAGCAATCTGAAGAGATTAATCTCAAGCGGACCGCCGTGCTCGTGATCGACGTGCTTGGCGGCAGCGGCGGGGTGGTTCCTGGTCTTGAGGAGATGGCTGAAAACGCGGTTCGCATCGTAAAAGCAGCCCACAAGGCCGGCGTGCCGGCGGTGTTTGTCAACGATGCCCATATCGCTGGGATTGATAAGGAAATCGAGCTGTGGGGCGAACACGGCATAGCGGGCAGCGATGCGGCCCGTCCGCTCGACGCTTTCGAGGTTCAGGAGGGCGATTTTCTTATTCCCAAGCGCCGCTACGACGGATTCTTCCAGACCGACCTCGACCTCACGCTGCGCGAGCTTGGCGTCGATACGCTGATTGCGTTTGGCTGCGATACCAACATTTGCGTGCTGCAGACGCTTGCGGGCGCGTATTTCCGAGGCTACAAAACGGTGGTTCCCGCCGATGCATGCGGGACGTTCCTCGTTGGAACGCAGGAACAGGGCCTAGAATACTTCGCACGCTGCTACGATAGCCGCGTTGTCGATACCGAAACCGCGCTCGGATACCTGGGTGCGGACGCATAGCCGCGAAGGGGGAATTTCATGGCGCAGCACTGGGGCAAAGAGGAAGTCATCGCGTTTCTGCGCGATGGTGGGTATGAGTTCAAGATGGTGGAGCACGAAGCGGTGTTCACCATGGAGGGCATGGAGGCGCTGAATCTGCCCTTTGGCGACGAAGTGGTGAAGAATCTCTTCTTGCGCGACGACAAGAAGCGCAACTACTACCTGGTGGTCATGCCCGAAGACAAGCCTGCAAACTT